>NZ_VPAO01000003.1:0-111139 GCF_013419235.1 Acinetobacter sp. YH12098 | reverse complement strand
AGTAGGTTTGATTTCGCCCTTGTTTGCCTTTTGATGGAGCATACCATTGCGTAGCAGGATCAAACCAAATGGCAATATTTCCGCGACTCATGAGTGCTCGGTTATATGCGGGCCAATTGGTTGTGCGGTAGATTTTGTGTGTAGGCTTCTTCATTTGAAAATTATATCGCTGAAAAAGCCTTTACAGATAGGTTTGTGCAACAAAGCCTTTAGAAACCAGAAAATCAGCCATTCAGATGTATAAAAAAACTGACTACAAAGTGGCTGTATGCAAAGAGTTTAACATCTCTCGAGTCACCTTGGATGCTTGGATTCGCCTGGAGGAAGAGACCGGAAGTTTGCTCCCAAAAGCCGCAAAAAACCGTGGTGCACCGAGCCACATTCGCGACTGGAATGAATTTCAAGTATTTGTAAAAAATACAAAATTTAAAAATATTAGTGATCTAGTTCCATTATTTGAACAGCGATTTAGCTATCCTGTTTCGTATGCGGTATTGGTACGCGCAATACACGTTTTAGGTATGCGCCGTCGCCGTGGTCGATTCTATAGCTAATACCTAAACTGGTGTAATTTTAAATAAAAATCCAGAAAATAATTTAAATAAACAACTATACATTAATGTAAATTTATTTTAGTAAAAACGTAAATTTATATTATTAAGAATGTAAAATAATAAAAATAAATATGTAAATTAATAAAATTAAATAAGCAAAGTTATTTTATTAAAAATGTAAGTTATAATTCTTAAAAATGTATAGTCAATTTTGCTTAAATAACCAAAGTTAAGCACTTTTATGTGCAATTGCTTTATAAAAGAGCATTTTTTGATGCCGCCTATCGAATGGTCAAACGAAAAAAATAAAAGCGACCCATGGGTCGCTTGTCATTATACTGCTGTATTTACTCATACATCGGTCTGTTGTCATTGACACGAATTAAACCTTTAATCGCGCGGTACACAATCCATAACCAAGACAGTCCGATCACCGTGACACAGAAGGTACTCGCTCCCAGTGCCACACCCGCAAAGGCATTGGCATTATTGCCGGTAAAGAACAGAAAAATAAAAGGCACGAAAGCAATGATGTTCCAAATGAGATACCACCAAAACGTACGGATCTGCCAAGTAAAATGGCTTTCAAAAATCGTGCCGCGAACATCACTGCGTTTGACGTAATTGATAATCAACGCGAGAACCGCAAGCAAGCCGGCAGAAAAAATCGCCACAATATAAAGAATATACAAAATAATCGTGAGCAGGCGGTTTGGATCTTTATCAATGGAATAATTCATTTCGCTCTCCGTCATGATGATTTTGCGGATCGTTCCACCCTAGATATGCAGGATATTAAATGGTGAAATTAACCATAAAATCAGTAATATGTTAAAGGCTATGGTACAGAAATATATTTTTCGAAACGGTTGTTTTTGTGTTTTATGCCGCAAACGTTGCTGAGCCAGCCATGCCGCCGGCCACCCACCTAAAAAAGACAAAAGATGCAGTGTATTTTCTGGCACGCGTCGGTTCCCCATTTGCGCAGCTTCTTTATCCTGCGCATAGAACCAATAGGTCAGGACATTGATAATACTTACAAAAAGCAGCACCATTCCACTGAGCAAACCCGCCACAGATAAGCCCGCCAAGGCGAGAATATAAATGATGCACAAGATTTGCATCGGCTCTGCCTGACGCGGCATCTGCACCACATTTTTTTTATTGGGGCTTTGCGCAGCCTTAGTTTGTGAGGCTTTTAAATAATGCACTTGCTGCGCACGAAAGCGTCCGCGTTCGTCTAAGATCACAGCATAATCCAACGCGCAGCCCACGATTGGTCGTGGGCCGGGACGGGAAAAGTCTTTAATGTGCAAAAATACGCGATCTTTAGTGCTATCGTTCGGTTGAATGAAGCCGTAGCCCTTATCATCAAACCATTCTACTAAGCGTCCTTGATCACGCATGCTTTTCCCTCTCGTTGTTTTTAAAATTTATGCTGTGACGAATTTTAATCGTTCAATCAGCATATTACGCATTTCAGCAGGGTTTTTCTGCAAAATATCATCCCCTGTACGGCCTTCTGCAGCATTTTTCTGTGCCACCTGTAAACGCATCATCCAGAAGCGACCCGCCGCCATTGCCAAATATAACTCTAGACATGATTTTTCATCTGCGGTTAATGGGCGCACGCTTTCATATGCATTTAAAAAGGCAATGGCTTTGTCTTCATTCAAATGCACATCCGGATATTCAGTACAGAAGTCATTTAAAGTAATAGCAATATCAAACAAGAGTTCGTCTTTATTTAACTCATAAAAGTCTAAAATGCCGTTGAGTTGATCGCCTTCAAATAGAGTATTGTCACGGAACAGATCAGAATGAATAAAACCGGTAGGACGGTCTGGATACATCGCCGTTAAGATGTCATATAAGCCCAACAGATTGTTAAGTAACGTGGTATCTGCTTCATTTAATGTTGGACGAATATCACGTGAAACTTGTAACCAATAAGCATGATCACGATATTCTGCACGTTCCAAAGGGAAATCTTGTAAAGCCACATGCATTTTCGCTTGGGCTACAGCAATCGCTTCTGCTTGCGCTAAGCTCGCAGGCATGGGATGTTGACCTTGCATGCGTGGCGCAATCTGTGCAGGTTTATCCTTTAAGCTATGAATCGCTTTACCCGAATGATTCAGCGGTACAGGCACAGCTAGACCAGCCTGCCCCAAATGTTCAAGTACAGGGACCAGTTCCCCTGCACCTTGCTCGTCCATCTCTTCAAAAACAGTTAATACATACTGCGTGCCATTTTCGCAAACAATAAAATAGTTGGTATTTTGAATACCGCCTTGAATCGGAATCAGGTCAATCACCTCCAGTCCATAAGGTGCTGCAAAATCCTGAACTTCCTTTAAAGTCAAAGTGGTATAAACCGACATAGAAAACCTGCGAAAAAACTTACATATTTTTGATAGAATAACCGCTCCGACTACTAAGGTGTAGCATCTAAGTCGCGAAGTTTCATAATCGGCTGTTATTTTTGGAAAAAATTATGCTTGCTAAACGTATTATTCCTTGCCTCGACGTGGACAACGGTCGTGTAGTGAAAGGTGTTCAATTTCTTGATATTCGTGATGCAGGCGATCCAGTTGAAGTTGCACGCCGTTATAACGAACAAGGTGCGGACGAAATTACCTTCTTAGACATTACCGCAACCTCAAATGGTCGTGATACCACTTACCGTACGGTAGAGCGTATGGCTGAGTCTGTATTTGTGCCATTAACAGTCGGTGGTGGCGTGCGTAAAGTAGAAGATATCCGCCTGTTATTAAATGCGGGTGCGGACAAAGTTTCGATTAACTCTGCGGCTATTTATAACCCTGAATTTGTACAAGAAGCCTCTCAGCGTTTTGGCGCACAGTGTATTGTGGTTGCGATTGATGCAAAAAAAACTGGCGACAATAAATGGGAAATTTTCACCCACGGTGGTCGTAAAGAAACCGGTATCGATGCCATCGAATGGGCAGTAAAAATGGCGGACTTCGGTGCAGGTGAATTACTCATCACCTCGATGGATGCTGACGGAACCAAAGCCGGTTATGACCTTGAACTGATGCGTAACATCAATGACCGTGTGACCATTCCAACCATTGCTTCTGGTGGTGTCGGTAATCTCCAACATTTGGCCGATGGCATTTTAAAAGGTGGCGCAGATGCGGTGCTTGCAGCCTCTATTTTCCACTTTGGTCAACACACCATTCCTGAAGCGAAAAAATATCTTGCAGAACAAGGCATTGAAATGCGTCTTTAATTGATTCGTTTTCAATGAGGATTGAAAAAGAGCGATGATTCGCTCTTTTTTTGCTTTGGTGTTTTTGATGCAACGCCATGGAGTTGTAGCAGCGAATCGTCGATTTAATTCATCCACTATAGACATAAAAAAAGGAGCCTTGTCGGCTCCTATAAACCAAGAAAAACTACAGCACTTGGTCTGATACTTAAAACAAATGAAAAAATATACATAGCAACTTCATCAATCAACTCGTCGTGTACAAGCCTTTTGATGATTTAAATATAGGGCATTTACACCGTATTTGATTGACAGTAGATTCATAATTTATTGACAAATTGCGACAGCTCAATTGGGTAGCAAAGCTTGTTGTCAAAACGCACAGTGCATTCATATTAGACCGTTTCAAGAAGTGCAACTGGCTTTTCGCGCTCAGCCACCCACTTTGCAGGAAATACCCGATTGACCCAGTGCGACAACGGCTTGGCAATCGCTGTCGGCAGTAGCACACCCAATGGGTTTTGTTCCTGTAATTTCGCCGAGGAAATCACCCGAGTCCCTAAAATATAATCAAACCACGGCTTGGTCACACACCAATTGGCATCCTGATTTGAGTTCATATGGTGGTCATAGTGCCATGGAATCTTTTTCATCGCCCACTCTGGCTCAAGATGTGCGCGACGATGGATATAATAATAATTCCCTGCACAGTACAGCACAGACAAACTCATTCCTTTGGAAATGGGATAAAAAAGCGGGACAAATACGGCTGAAACTGCCACCAGTGACAATATTTCATTTTTCGTGCGCCAGTTCTGTACACCTTCAACATAACCATGATCATGAAAATCTGTTTTTCGAACTTCACGATGATGTTCCCAATGTGATTTCATGCTTTTCGGTACTGGACTAAAACGTGGCTTGCCTGACCGATGCGTCCCATGCAAAACATATTTATGTGCGAACCATTCAAAGGCATTGGCGACGACCAACCCTGCAATAAAACCTTTTAACATGACCAATATCTCCTTTTCTTAGCTCCACTATAGGTAATGAAAAGGGCTAGATATTGACCGTTTTTTTTAATATCATTGACAAAACACGACAAAATTTAGAATTAAAAAAATATGCAACAACTCAAGGACTATACAGGATCAGTCTATGGAGGACTGGGCCATTTGCTCTATGCTTATCACCAAGCTCAAGGCATTGCTATTCCTGAAAAACTGAATAAAGTTCAAAACTTAGAGCGTTTTGATTATGCCGTTTGGCGTGATTTATTGATGGATTTAGATCAAAAGATCCAAAAGCCAGCGCTGGGTTTAGAAATTGCAGAACATGTGCAACCCAAACATATTGGCATTATTGCGTATATTGCCCTGTCCTGTGAAAACTTAGGCGAAGCGCTGCTCCGCTACCATGATTTTCATCGCTTAATCTTCGATGGTAGTCCATTGCTGATTGATATTCAAAATGATTTTTTCTCGATCGGTTGGAATGATTTACCCATGAATATGGCCAATCAATTGACCGATGAAATTGCGATTGCCTTAATGCTGCAGTTTCTAAAATTATTCATGCGTTTTGAAGATATCAATTTACACGAAGTGCATTTTCATAATCCTGCACCGAAAAATGTCGCTCAGTATGAACAATATTTTCGCTGTAAAGTTCGATTTTCCCAAGAAAAGTCGAAGGTTATTATTCCCATTCAAGAACTGTCTCGCCCCTTTTCCCAAGGCGATCAGACCTTACAAAAACTGTTAATGCAACAGGCACAGTCTTTATTGGAAAAGCTGCCGAATACCACGCAAATCGACCAACGCTTACAGCAAGCCATCTTAATGGGTTTACAAAAAAATCAGTTCCAAATTGAACATGTCGCTACTCAACTGAATCTGTCCGTCCGACAATTACAACGCCATTTACAACAACAAGGCAGCACCTATCAGCAACGCATGCAGGAGGTCCGCTGTATGATGGCTGAAGAATTTTTAAGAGACCCACATTTAAGTTTGCAAAAAATTGCGCTACTGCTGGGTTATTCAGAACAGAGTGCATTTCAACGTGCTTTTAAACAATGGCGAAATTTAACCCCACAGCAATGGCGCTTATCGCAAATTGAAGCAGCAAGTTAAAATGTGACGCAGTTATCATTTTATATATTGTGATTTTCAGCAAAATCCATTAAAGCTATGCATATTCAATAAATGAATAAAACAACACTTCACAACTATATTGCACTCATGCTGAGTGAAAGATTGAAAATCTATTCCAAATGACAAAAACAAATGGAATTTTAAATGAATAAATATTTAGCAGAACTGATCGGTACGTTTTGGCTGGTCTTTGGTGGTTGTGGTAGTGCGGTCTTGGCTGCGGCCTTTCCTGAACTTGGCATTGGCTTCGCAGGCTTGGCACTGGCCTTCGGTTTAACGGTGTTAACGGCTGCTTATGCGCTGGGTCATATCTCAGGGGGACATTTTAACCCTGCCGTGAGTATCGGCTTGTGGGCCGGTGGTCGTTTTGAAGCGAAAGAACTAGCACCCTATATTATTTCTCAATTGCTGGGTGCAACCCTCGCCGCATTTATTCTATTCATCATTGTACAAGGTCAGGCCGGATTTACAGGAGTCGGCGGTTTTGCCACCAATGGCTATGGTGAATTATCTCCGGGCAAATACTCTATGCTCTCAGCGTTAGTTATTGAAATTGTGCTGACGGCTGGCTTTCTGATTGTGATCATGGGAGCAACGGATAAACGTGCCCCTGCTGGATTTGCCCCAATTGCGATCGGTCTTGCGCTTACATTGATCCATCTCATCAGCATTCCCGTCACCAATACTTCGGTCAACCCAGCGCGTAGTATGGGTGTCGCATTCTTTGTTGAAACTGCTGCGCTTTCACAAGTTTGGCTATTTTGGGTAGCCCCTATCATTGGCGCGGTGATTGGTGCTGTCATCTATAAACTGATGGCAAAAGACGAATAAATAGAAGAAGACACCATAAAAAAGCTCACAATCTGTGAGCTTTTTTTCATTCATCCCGAATTGAGTTTTGCTTCCTTCGACAGCCGGTGAAACAACATTAAAGAAATGGATTTTCCACTTCGTTTTCTTCACCGCCCTGCACTATTTTTTCAGCTAAGTTGGTATCCGCCTCAAGCGTTGTCACCACATCATTGAAAAATGCCTGTAAAGCTTTCGCTGCAGCTAAACCAGCTTGGTCTTTCGTCACCTGTAAGTTGCCATAAATATTAATTCGATCTTGGCCATTTTCTAGTGTTAAGTCATGAATTGCATGCGACGCTGTGTCATTTTCAAATGCTTTGAACATGATAGATATCCTTCTTTTTTGTTGTAGTGATGCAGCAATAGAAATACGTGAAAAAGATTTCAACTGCAAGCAATGATCTTCTTCATCACTCACAGTTCAGCGCTATTATCTGCTCGATTATTTCAAAATCTGTAGCAGATATTGCAGAATTTCTTCAATCAATTGTTTGACCAAGGCATCTTGATTGTTGTCATTTCCACTGCTTGCCGTAGTTGTCTCACCCACAGAACCACCACTCGATTTAAAGTCTTTTTGCAAACTTAAAATCTTGTCTTCTGCGACATCTGCAGCACACTGGCTTTCAGCATCCCAATGCAAATAAGCGATGTCTTGATTTGCTTTGACTTGGGTGGCT
Source organism: Acinetobacter sp. YH12098 (assembly GCF_013419235.1). Classification (NCBI taxonomy): domain Bacteria; kingdom Pseudomonadati; phylum Pseudomonadota; class Gammaproteobacteria; order Moraxellales; family Moraxellaceae; genus Acinetobacter; species Acinetobacter sp. YH12098. The sequence continues at coordinate 103,659 of NZ_VPAO01000003.1, read as the reverse complement.
TTGAGTGGCAAACGGTAGGTATTGCGCTTTTGGTCTTCGGTTAATTCTGGAAAAAAATTAATTCCAGTCAGTTCTTCTAGCGCACAAATACTCATCACTTTGACTGTCGGTGCGGTATCACGCAAGGTATTGTCTGCATAGTACACGCCTGCAACGCCTTTTTTCGGCAAATAGATCGCCTTATAAGTGGCGGTCGGCACAATGACCCCTTGCCCAATGGTTTTTAATTTTTTCGCACTGTAAACCGGCCCCGTCACCACATAGACATCTTGCTTTTGTTTGGTCACTATCGCCCGTGTGGCTTCTTCTAACTCGCGCCACACTTGCTGATTATTTTTTGGGGCTTGCGGCACCATATTGGCCAAAGAAAAACTGTCTAACTGTGCAGCTTTATTGGGCATATCGGCATTGGGCGCCATGTGTCCACGGTCATAGCCTGAAGATTTATAGTCTGACAGCAATGCCCGATATTCAGACGGCACGCGAGTCTCTTCATGAAAGTTATCTTCACGCGGAATTTTTTGACTCAGCCGTGCGGGGGTTAAGGCTTCTGCAACCCAAAGCGGTGTCTTGGATATTCCTGAATACATGACATTAAAGCCATTAAAACACAGGGGGAAACTATTTTTGTGTAGGCTTTCACGAACCAAATAAGGCGGTACTTCACGGTAAAACTGGTCCAAACAGGCGCTATTTGAACTGCTACTCATGGAAACAAGTTGTTGAATTTTTTCTTGCCCGAAAGCAATTGCAAAGCTCCCTGTTGCCACCAGACCTAACAGCACTTTTATGCCATTTTGCCCAAATAACTGTGAAAGCGGATTTGCTGAATTGCGTTTCTTTTTGACCATGACTTACAACAATGACTTCTAAAAAGGACTATTTTTCCGCAGCTTAGCAAGGGTGAAAATTTTAGTACACTTTTCTTTTTTAATTTGCTTAACAATCACACAAATATTGTTTAACAAAGCAGCAGTTGATGTAACTTTATGTCGCAGTTGTGCAGTTCTTTATAGGAGGTCATGAAGCAGTTGCGTATGTTTCATTGAATTCGCCTCAAGAATTATGACAAGGTAAAAATACGAAAAATTGCGATAAAAATATACGGAGTGATTATGCATTCTAAAATTTTAGGTTTAGGTTTAATTTCAGGTTTAATGAGCGCAGCAGCATTTGCAGAGCCGCCGATTCAACCCGGTGATACATTAGAAAGCTTATCTAAAGTCAAAATTGTGACCACCGTGAATGGTCAACCTGGTTCCATTCAGGACTTAGTTTCAAGTGGCCAAGTTCAATTGGTTGAAGCTCCTGCCGGACAAGTCAATCCCGCTGCAACAGAACAGCCCTTAAACCCTGAACAGGCTCAGGCAAACCAAATCGATCCGAATGCCCCTGCAGTCCCTGCAAATGCTGAACAAGCAGCGACTGAAGCGGAAAATGCACTCGCAAATGAACAGCAAAGTGTAGCTGCTGCACCTACAGAGCAGTCTGTGCCAACTGAACAAACGGCAGTGGCCAATACACCTGAAGCCGCGGTAACTGAAGCACCTGTGGAAACAGCACAGCAAGTACCTGAAGCCGTATCAGCGGATAACAACGCTGCACCCGTCATTGCCTCTTCTGCAGAAGCGCCAGTGAATGCCGATAGCGCATCGGCTGCATTACCTGAAGCCCCTCAAGCACAACAGGATGCTTTTATGGCAGCACCTGAAACTCAAAGTGCAAATCCTGCAGATGCATCAATTCAAGCCAACCCAGAAGCACCTGTTGCTGACGAAGCCATCCAAGCTGCGCCTGAAGCCTCTGCAGATGTAGACGCGACAATCAACTAATCAGCGTATTTTCAAGGATGAAATAACGCAACATGTTCATTCTGTTGTTTTGCTCGCATACTCCTCCCAGGAAAAAGCAACAGAATGATCTCTATGTCTTTGGACTAAATAAGTTCAATTATCCCAAATAAAAAAGCCAGAATTGATCTGGCTTTTTCGTGTTTAACTTTTAAATCTATGCCTAAAAGTTAAATCTACGTCTTAAATTTCAATCTGGCTGCCCAACTCAACCACACGGTTGGTTGGAATTTGATAAAAATCGCTGACTGGACTGGTATTTCGCTGCATAGAGATAAACAGCTTTTCTCGCCAAGGTGCCATTCCTTCACCCAATGTATGAATAATACGGTCTCTGGAAATAAAGAAACTGATTTGCATTAGATCAAATTCAAAGCCCAATTCACGATACGCATGCTCCAAAGCGGCAGGAATATTCGGCTGATCTTTAAACCCATAAAACATCGTGATTCGATAGAATCGATCATCTAGTTTTTCCGTGATCACCCGCTCATTTTCGGGTACAAATGGCACATCTCGGGTGTTGACCGTAACCATAATATTGCGTTCATGCAGAACTTTGTTGTGCTTAATATTATGCAACATGGCATGAGGCACGATCTCAGGCGTTCCTGTCAAGAATACGGCATCACCTGGAACAAACTTGGTTTCACTACCCATGCTGACACTGCGAATAAACAGGTCAATAGGCAAAGCATCTTTACCGAGCCGATTGAGCACCAATGCCCGTCCATCTTTCCACGTCATTAAAATCGTAAACAATACCGCACCAATCAGGATTGGAACCCAACCGCCCGCTGCAATTTTTAATGATGTCGATGCAACAAAGATCAAATCAATCAATAAAAATGGCACTGCAAATATTGCCACTTTCCAAACCGGCCAACGCCATAAACCATAAGCCAAAACTGAGATCAAAATCGTACCGCAGAGCATGGTCATGGTCACAGCTACGCCGTACGCACTGGCCAAGTTCGCACTGTTTTCAAACAGCAAGATCAAGATCAGCACCGAGATAAACAATGCCCAGTTAATAAATGGTAAATAAATCTGACCACGTTCAACTTCAGAGGTATGTTTCACTGTCAAACGCGGCAAATAACGCAATTGAATCGCCTGATTGACCATAGAAAACACCCCTGTGATCACCGCTTGAGAGGCAATCACCGCGGCCGCTGTCGCCAAAGCAATCATTGGATACAGTGCCCATTCTGGGATCAGCATATAGAATGGATTGGCTAGAGCTTCTGGATTACGCAGTAGCAAAGCACCTTGGCCCGCATAGTTCAACAACAAGCACGGCATCACCACAATAAACCATGCCAAGCGGATTGGGAGTCGGCCAAAATGCCCCATATCGGCATAGATTGCCTCACCACCTGTCATCGTCAAGATGACCGCACCCATGGTCAAAAACGCAACATAGGGCTGCTGTACCACAAAATTGAAAGCCCAATGCGGACTGATCATAGTCAACACAAATGGCGTTTGCGAAATACTCCATAACCCAAATCCGCCAATGGATAAAAACCACATGAGCGTCAATGGACCAAAGAATTTACCCATCGTGCCTGTGCCATGGCGTTGCACTAAAAATAGCCCCGCCAAAATACCAATCGATAAGGGTTGCAGCCATTGGTTAAACATCGGCGTCGCAATACTTAAACCTTCAATCGCAGATAACACGGAGATTGCGGGGGTAATGATCCCATCACCAAAGAACAAAGATGCACCAATAAAGCCAAGGGCGATCAGGTAGATTTTTTTGTTTTCGGCAATTCGTGTGGTTCGTAGATTCAAGGCCAACAGCGACATAATACCGCCCTCGCCATTGTTATCTGCACGCATGATGATGCTGACGTATTTAAAACTAATCGTCAGCATGATGCACCAGAAAATCAGGGACAGAATACCCAGCACAGACGCTTCGCTAATCGCCAAGTGTGCTGTGAGGAAACATTGGCGCAGCGCATATAACGGGCTCGTCCCAATGTCTCCGAATACTACGCCCAAAGCTGCCAAGGTGATGGCAGGCAATGCGGCTTTTTGTGCAGTACTTTGCATATAATTGTCTTCAATTTAGACAGGATTTTTGCGAATCATAGCACCGCTCAAGATGTTTTTGTCTAATTCAATTGTTTCTCTTGGCAGAATATATTTTTTTCGCTATTATCCACCGCGCAAAAGGTGAAGTGTCCGAGTGGCTGAAGGAGCACGCCTGGAAAGTGTGTAAACGTTTATAGCGTTTCGAGGGTTCGAATCCCTCTTTCACCGCCAAATTGGAAAGAATTGCAATCCAAAGCAGAGATGAAAGGCTTGAATCTACAATGGTTTAAGCCTTTTTTATTGCCTACGCAATTACAGGCAATCTGTTGCAATCTTGCTATAGCTGGGGGTATAAATGGGGGTATAAATTTATCTCTTAAATATTTATACCCCCAAATTAATGAGGAAATCTCTCATTAATACCTAGTTTGGGGATTATTTGGGGGTATAAATTGATTTTTGCCCTATTTATACCCCCAAGAGGTGCAGACATGCTTACAGATGCTAAGGTTAGAAAGATAAAGCCATTAGAAAAAAGGGCTAAATATGCCGATGAAAAAGGTATGTATCTTGAGGTTCTGCCTACTGGTGGCATGTACTGGCGTTTAAAATTTAGGATTAATGGCAAAGAGAGTGTATTCAGTATTGGTATTTATCCCGATATTTCACTTGCGAATGCCCGAATTGAAAGGGATAAGGCCAAGCTACTTATTCAGCAAGGCATTAACCCAAATGAAGCCAAGAAAAGGCAACAACAAGAAATAGACCAAGATAACCTTTTTAAAACACTTGCCCTTGAATGGATGGAAAACCGCAAGGACATGATCAAAGAAGGAACTTATCAACGTGACCTTACCGTTTTTGAAAAAGATATTTTTCCTTTCTTGGGGAAACTGCCTATTGATCAAATCAAAGGTAAGGATGTCCTAGATTGCGCTAAACGAATTGAAGATCGAGGCGCACAGGAAATGGCTAAGCGCTCAATCCCTTTGGTTGGTCGTGTATTCCGTTTTGCTATTCGTAAGGGACTTATTGAGAATGACCCTACTCCACACTTGGGCGAAGCCTTAAAACCAAGAAAAGTCAAAAATATGGCAAGGCTTGATATTTCCGAGTTTCCACCTTTCTTGCTCCGTATGGATAAATATCACGGCAGTTTTTTAGTTAAAACCGCTTTGCAGTTTATGACCTTAACTTTTGTAAGGACAGGCGAGTTGATCAACATGGAATGGAGTGAAATAGATTTTGATGCAAAAGAATGGCGTATCCCTGCCCATAAAATGAAAATGGCATTGCCTCATATTGTGCCTTTATCAACCCAGGCCATTGCACTATTAAAGGAACTCGAACCTTTAACAGGTCATAAACAGTACGTTTTTTATAACCATAGTACGGCGAAAACGATTAGTAATAATGCTTTACTCAGTGCGATTAGAACAATGGGTTATATGGGGAAAATGACAGGTCATGGATTTAGGGGCCTGGCATCTACGACCTTACACGAGCGAGGTTATATGCATGATGCTATCGAAGTGCAACTTGCACATAAAACAGGTAATGCCGTATCACAGGCTTATAACCATGCCCAACACTTACAGTACAGAACTAAGATGATGCAAGAATGGGCAAATTTTATAGATAGCCTTAGAAATAATGTTGTTCCATTTCCTAAAGGGAAACGTGCCTAAATCTAAGCAATGAGTTAAGCGATTTAATACTGGTAATAACTTAGTTATTTGCTATATTCAGTTTGCTAAGTCTAGCCCGACGGGGTGAAAGTCGGATACCCAATCCGATTGGCTTAGCTACATTTTGGGGATGCTGTGGGAGGCATATGAAATCATTTTATTCGCTCGAAGAAGTCATTGCGGCTTCAAAAAATACCCTTTCTGTTAATGATATAAAACACTACTGTCGAATAGGACAATTACATCCTTGTATTTATTTTGAAGGCAACTTGGTATGTATTGGTGAAGAAAGACATCAAGATGATATCTATTCAAATGCTCCAGTAGTTCATATAGAAGAAGTAAAATGGTCAATGATTTTTAAAGGCTATATTCATTTCTCAAAATTAATAGATCATCTCGATCCCAAATATTCTTCAGATTCAGGTATTTTTTTCAATGTAGATAAAATCATTGAGTTCATAACTCAACCAACTACATATGCTCCTTTAATTCCTCCTTCAAATGGACAATATCTAAAAGCTTTTCCAAGAATGATTGATGACGATATCAAAAAAATTAGATGGCTAGTTGAAGCAACAGACTTTAAAGGAAATGAGTTCCACTCGAGCGAAATCATATTTCCAAGTTCTGAGATAAATGATTTATTTTCAGTAAAAAATAATACAGTCGCAGTAAATTTAGATAATCCCATTTTATCTCACACGAATGAAATCCCTATCTCTGCCCAAGAGAATGATCCTGAGATCTTCTTCAAGGAATCGAACCCAACCAGTCTCTCAGATCAATTAGAGATAATGAATCAACAGCTACAAAAACTGGAAAAAGAAAAGCTGGAATACTTGAAAAAAATTGAACGACTTGAGCTTGAAGTAGAAATTAAGAATGACGACATCATAAAAGCTAGTGTCAATAATGGCCTACTATCTGCAATAGTCAAAAAACTTGAGGATAGGCAGAGCATCACTGTTGATGAGCTTATCCATCTTCAGAAAAATGGGGGGTGTGAATTTATAAACATCAACGAAAAGGTTTATACAACACCAGCTCTGGAAGCTGTATATGGCGTCATTAAAGAATACTGGTCTAACTATGATCCTGAAAGCAATCAACCACCACCAAAACAGAGTACTGTGACTAATTGGATAAAAGAACATTTTCCTGCAGTTCAAGCTGAGGACATCTGTAAATACATTGATAAAATTTGCCGTCACCCCAAAGCCAAAAGAGGTGGAAATATCAAAGTAATAAACAACAAAATACCACCAAAGGCATCACCCCAATAAAACAATAAAAATCATATTCTTATTTTGGGGTAATAGCAGTTTTTCCGCGTTACTACTACCCCTTTCCTTCTTCACCACCCCATTATCAATTTGCTCTTATGCACTCATCAAGCTACCGCAAACTATTGCAATGAATTGCAAGGAGATAGCGGTAGCAGCTATCTCAACTGAATAGGATGAGTGTTATGACATCTCTTAACCAAGAGCGTTTTTTACGTATCAAAGATCTTGCCAATTATCCAGCTAAAGCCGCTACTCAACATATTTATAAAAGCGGCATAAACAAAGGTCAAGTTAAGAACTTAAATGCTCGACCGGCATCGAAAGGCTTAATTGGCGTATCTGATAAAACTATTTGGTCCTGGGTAAAGCGTGGTGAATTTCCTGCACCAGTGAAGTTAAGTCCAAGCGTTACAGTGTGGCGCCTATCTGATGTTCAAGCATGGATGGGAAAAAAGGGAATGGAGGTGATTCAATGAATAAGCCTCTCAACTTTTCAACTGAAGCCCAAAACCAATTAATTGAAATCAGTAATCGCTTTCATGATAGTGATAATCGTGGGGAAGCAACTACAACATCATTAAAGGTGGCGAAACACTTCCAACGTAATCATCGTGATGTTCTTCGTGCGCTTAGAGAGTTAGAGTGTTCAGATGAGTTTAGCGTGCGCAATTTTGCGCTCACGAAGTACATTGATAATCAGGGCAAACCTCGGCCAATGTATGAAATGACAAAAAATGGTTTTGTTTTTCTAGTCATGGGCTTCACTGGTAAGCAAGCAGCTCTTTTTAAAGAAAGCTATATCGCAGCTTTTGATGAGATGTCTGACTTCATCAAATCTCAGAATTTAACTCTTATTTCTGAATTCAACAAAGCTGTTCTGCAATATGAACGTGCTTCAGATGCTGCCAGTGAGGCAGGTCGCAATCTGGTTTTATTCGGTCGCAAGATTAAGCCACATGCTGCTGAAAAAGTTGCAGAGCTTGAACGACAACTTCAGCCTCTATTATTTGAGGAGGAAGACCAATGAAAATTATTTTTTTAATAGCTCTTCTCAAACTGCAACGATTCGGCTATATTGATTTTGTTCAATGCAAAATCATTGAATTAGCTTTAGCAGGCTACAAAGTAAAAGGCGCATACAGTCCGCTTCGGGCTTTTTTTATGCGTAAAATCTCTATGCATCCGCATCGTTATGTGGAGCTCGGGAGGGACACCTTCGGGTGTGCCGGGTACCTTTTACACCGGTCTGCTAACCCTTTCGAGCTTCACACCAATCTTTTAGCAGAGATTCGTGAAGCTCCTAAACTTGTAAAAGGAGCGCATTCATCATGAACGCTAAAGTTAAAATTTCAGAACAATTAGTCCCATTTTATAGCTCTAAAAAACTCTTAGATGCTTACGTTATAGCTCTTGAAACAACATCTCAAGTTCAAACACTTATCGACCGAATCGGTAAAAGTATAGTTTTTCTAAAATCTGCACATGTAAATGAACTCCACGCGAGTGCATTTACAGAATTAGAAAGTCTTCTCTCAATTGCACGTCACCTTTCTGACGATTTCAGTAATTCATTTGATATTGGACTCGAAGAATACAAAAACTCAGTTACTGAAACTGAATGTGATGCTGGAGATTTGCTAGAGCCATATGGGCTCGCGTACGAAGTATTTACATGGTTTTCAACCTTAATTTACCAGATGAAAGATGAGCTAAAAGCTATAAAAAAATCATCCACAGACCTCTGTGATGCAGTTTTTGCAAGCCTAGAAAGCCTTATTAATATTGCAGATTATTTATCTGACAGTCATAGAAACACTTTCAAAATTGAATTTGAAAAATATGAAGCTGAATGGGAGGCTACTAAAAATGCATAAGCCTCCTATTGCTACTGAGAAAAGTACAATTCAACTCAATAAAGAGCCTAATCCTCCCTCTTTGTCATCAGCATATGCTGAGTCAGTTCGAATGACATCTGAACGCCTCTTTAAAGCCGTGAAAAAAAATTACCGGCAAGGGGGCTCAAGTGAGTATTGATGCAACTCGGTGGGCCTGGGCAGTTTCAGTAAATAACTCCTCACAGCGCCTCGTTCTGCTTTCATTAGCAGACCGAGCCGGCGAAGATCATACGGCATGGCCAAGCATAGATCGCCTGGCCAAAGATACCGTGCTGGACAAAAAAACAGTTCAAAAAGTTATTTTAGAGTTAATCAACTTGGGTCTAGTTGAAGATACAGGCGAACGCACGGGACCTACCAGACGTGTTCGCGTTCTTAAGCTCAACGGCGTGAAGGGTCGCGAGGACCATACCCAAAATTTAGATGATGCCAATACACCCAAAAACGGGAACATTAAACAATCCCAAAAACGGAATGATTCCAAAAATGTGAATGATCCCGAAAATGGTGCTTTGAATAACCCCAAAAACGGGATGTTGAACGATCCCAAAAACGGGGTACAGAATCTATCAGGGAATCTATCAATAAATCTCTCTTGCGAGCACGATTGGATGCCTGATCTACAATCACTGGAAATTAAACTCAAAATTGCAGGTCACGAAAAAAATACTGCTTTGATTTTGGGGTTACCAAGCTTTGAATTTGAACTGAGTGCATTCAATTCTCATTTCGATGGACAGGTCATGTCTGATGCCAAGAAATTGCATAAATTCACAGCATGGATCATAGATAAATTTGAACGTTATAAAAAAGTGAATCCACATTATGTGAATCAAGCTGAACTCTTTACTGAAGCAGCTGAGCAACCAGCTATTAATTTGGCCGATAGTAAGCCTAAAAGTTTACTAGGGAGCATGCAGTGAATACCAATACTACCCCAATTCATAACCTACAAATTGAACAAGCTGTCCTTGCAGCTTTGATGACGGTTTCTGGCTCTTATGCTCAAATTGAAAACCTACTGACTGAACAAGATTTTCACGCAACACGCCATAAACTGATTTTTAACGCAATTGTAGACCTTGATGCAAAGAACTCACCGTATGACGCAGTACTCGTCAAACAATGGCTTGAAACGCATAATCATGGCGAGGCTTCGGGCGGTGAAAAATATCTTATGCAGTTAATGAGTGACGCCCCTTCCAGTTTTTACAATCTGCAATCGTATGCAGAAAAATTGAAGGATTTAACAACTTGCCGACAAGTCATAGATGAAGCTATGAAGGTAATTCACCAGGCCAAACATTTAACAATTAGCCGTGGTGAGCTAGTCCAAAATGCTCAAGCTGCTTTCGCAGATCTAAACACAGAGTCAGGGGGTGAGTCACTGGTTCATATTCATGATGCTGCATCCAATACATTTCTTGAGATGCACCGCAAGATTGAAGCCGCACTTGCTGGCAATTCGATGATTAAAGGAATCCAGACCGGTATATATGACTTAGACAAAAAGTTAGGTGATGTCGAACCTGGATGTCTAATGGTAGTGGCTGCACGGCCCGCGATGGGTAAAACTACGATGCTCCAGCTCATTGCAAACAATGTAGCAGTCATACAGAAAAAGCCTGCCCTGATCATGTCTGGCGAAATGCCTAAAGAGCAGATCGCCATGCGTCTCTGTTGCGCGATTGCACCGGCAGATATTGGGGTAGTACGCAATTCCCCTCATCTGTTACCTAAAAATGAATTTACGGCGTATACAGATGCTGTGGTGATGCTGAAAGAAGTGCCAATGCAGATCAATGATACTTCCCGACCATCTATTGCAAATATCAGGGAATCTATCCGTAAAGTAAAACATCAATATGGTTCTATTGGTGTCGTACTTGTCGATTACCTTCAGATCATGAAAACAACAAAGCAGTTCGCCCGGGAAGACTTAAAGATTGCCTATTTCACAGGTGAACTTAAGGCTATGGCCAAAGAGTTTGAGTGCGTCATTGTTCTTTTATCTCAGCTCAATCGTGAATTAGAGAAACGGCCAAACAAAAGACCAATGATGTCGGATCTACGTGAATCAGGTGCAATTGAGCAAGATGCTGACCAAATTGTTTTCTTGTACCGAGATGAAATTTATAACAAGGAGTCTCAATACAGGGGTATTGCCGAGGCCATTATCGGAAAGAACCGACACGGCGAAGCCGGCACCGCTTATATGCATGCTCAGTTAAAATACTGTCAATTTACTAATCTAGACAATGATGCACTTAATCAAATTCAGGAAGTAAAATTATGATGTTTACAGATGGCAATCACGTGGACTCTACCGTATTTAAAAAACCAAAAGATGCTCGTTTTATTAACTTAAAAACAAAGAAAAAGGTTAAAGATTTTTTGGTTAAACGCCGCGGTTATAAACGTCCAGACTTCAATCGAATGATCTTAGACTTAGGCCGCTTAAAATGGACACATGAAAAGATTGCATTCGTCTTACCTGTATCTGGCGCCTCTACCGTGTCTGAGTGGGCGCGTGGTGGTATTCCAAATTTTGAACATGGCGAAGCATTCATTGAACTTTGGAAAAGTGAAACCGGTATTGAGCGCTTTCCACGCGAGGGCGAATGGCAAACTTATAAATATGAAATTGGTCAACTTAAATTACTTTGATACTCATAGAGTGAATTTTATAATTGCTCAGTAACACATGCTAATTTTGCTCAGTAACACATGCTAATTTTGCTCAGTAACACATGCTAATTTTGCTCAGTAACACATGCTAATTTTGCTCAGTAACATACTGTTATTTGCTCATTAACGCACAGTTTTTTTCTCAGTAACACATACCAAATTTTGGCTTTTTTTGCAGAAACGTACGGTTTTTTGCTCAGTAACGGTAGATATGAATAAAAAACAACCTACAAATTCAGATGCTATTTTATTTATCATTACTGAGCTTTAATCTTCATAGGCTGAAAATCATCAATATGAACTTTTTTAGCTTTAAGTAGATCTTCTTTTTTACCATCCACGACCAATACAGCGCGCTTAACCTGAACTATCCATGTGCGATCTGCTTCACACATAGATTCGGATTCAATAAATACCCGTCCAAACGATTGGCCAGAAGTATTTTCTACATCATTGTAAGTAATCTCATTCTCAGAAGCCCCCTGCACTCTACCAACTCTGTCCTTTGCTACCAGGTCTAAATACAGTTTGTCATAGGTTCCAAGAAAATCATGGATTGTCACATCCACTACGGCGGAACATATTCCAGAATTTACATAGCTTGTTCTGGAATGCTGCAAGGTGATTGGGGTGGCCATTACTGCTGAACTGAATAAATGGGTGGCTAAAATTAAAAGTAATTTTTTCAATTTTTAATTCCTATATCTATTTTTAATAATCATTTATTTTCTATCTTCAAAGCATCTACGAACTCTAGAGATTCTTTAAGACCATACAGATCAATCTTAACCTTCTCGAATTGCCCCTTAGTTGTCTTCCAAGTGTAGATTAATTCTCTACCACCCTTGAGCTTCTCTAAAATTATATCTGCCTGCTTATTTGCTAATAGATCCGCAGGTATATCCCTAATGACATTGCCGCCGTCTATCTTAAGATTAACTTTGGTTTTAAATCGGTCAGCACCTTGGAATACGTCCATAAATACAACTGACTTTTTGAAATCTCCATGCGTCAGGATCATTAGATTGTTTTGTCTGGTATCACAGATAATTTCATCAAAGCCAGTAGTATGGCTAGTCTCGTAACCGCATTTTGTATGCCAGTTTTCGCTCTTTTCGTTGCCACCCGGATTGTATGCCATCTCTACAATAAAGGGATTTTCTTGTGATAAGCGTTGGGCTATCTGCTTGATATCATATCCATTGGCAGGGTCCAAGTATTTTGCTGGAACAACCATTTCAGCATGGATACTGGCAGCAAAAAGAACTAATGATAGGGCGACTATTCTTTTCATAATGAGTGCTTCAACTTTATATTTTTAATCTTTTATCATATATTTAAAATGATAAAAGGAGCCGAAGCCCCTTTTTTTGTTATTGTCCTATTGCTTTGCCAAAATCCGGGGATTCGATCTCATCCCATTCTCCCCACCACTGTGTCCGGTCCTGCTCACGCTCAGCCTTTCTAATAAGCTTTTCGCGATAACCTGGTGCAATGGCATCTTGAAGGCCATCAAAGATTAGTTTGTTAGTAGCAGCCTTAGTATACCAAAGATTTTGAGCAGGGATTTTGCTTTTAAGCAATCGGTAAGCTTCATTCCCAGCATTAGTATCCTTGCCCTCATACCATTGATTCAGGTTACCAAAGGTTAGAGATAGGATAGCTTTTGCATCACTACCTACTGGACCAACTAAAAAGTCAGTAGTATCACGCCCACTTGGGTCCATACCTGCCACCATAATGTCACCTACGATTGGCATACCGCCGCCAGCAACAAAAGCACGAGTGAAAAACTTTGCTTCTGTCTCTAGGTTGTCGTCATCATCAAACATAGCAGCCGGATCATTACCTAATGCAAGCTCTTTAAGTTGAACAACTAGTCCACCAAGTAATGTAGTCATGCCAAGTAATGAACCAGCATACCAAGCCCTACTAGCCCAACCGTTTTTAGATAGAGTACGGCTGCCATGCCGCATAAGGAAGGCTAGAGGGAACGATTTAAACTGAGTTACACAGCGCCAAAACTCCCCCATTTCTGTACCGGCTCTGCCTACTTGGAACTTGGTACGCTCTCGAATGCCTGCCTCAATAATTGCCATACCTTGCTCATCAAGAATATGAGTATGCAGTCTGGTCGATACTTCATCCTTAATTCGTTTTGGGTCGCCAAACTCAGCGAGCTTCTCATCTGGAATACGTTGGATAGCTTGGGCATGCATTAATGGGTTGCCCTTTGGATCTATTATTGGCTCAGCTAATTGCATCACCTTCCAATCCATTTCTGAGAGGCCACCCCCTTGGATTAACTCACGGTCTATGGCGCTAAGATCGTTCCAGTTTTTAGAGCGTGTTAAGTCTGCAAACTTGTTCATCATCATAGTGGAGTAGCCCATCTTAGATGCTGCAGTAAGGGCATTTAAGCCTGATACACGTAGCACCTGAGTAGCTAGAGAACTTGAAGCCTTAGCAATCTTCTCAGCACGGCCATGCACAGACGTTAGGCCATCGTCCGACCAGCGATTAAGAGAGCCTAGCATCTCCTCAGTGGCAAGCCCTAGACTATGAGCGAAACGTCTATCTTCTGCATTTGCTGGATTCAACATCCGAAGCATCTCACCAAATACTTTCCGGTATGCAATGCCATTCACATGGGCTGTTTTCAGCATCATAGCTTGGTCAGTGGCAGAGGACAGGACAGTACCGCCTAGCATTGAGGCCACATTCATGGAGCGATATGTAACTCCAGCATTGGCAAGCACCTTACTCTCTGGTGGATTCTGCCCGGTGAACTCATCAAACATAGTCTCAGCACGTACAAGGGACTTGTTTACTTTGTCCGGCTTAATACCATTCTGTACAGTGTCGATATGCCTAGCACTCTGCATAAGAATCTGCATGGCTGGGCGTGGATTACTTCCGAAGGTTTCCACTAAGGCAATATCTTTCGACATGCTTGTAATGTGACTTTCTAGGATGTCTACAAACTGCATACCACCATATTGGGATTGATAGTCCATCCATGCGTCTGCATTCTTGAAGTTAAGTACACGGCTCTCCTGGTGCTTGCTAGTGACCTTTGCACCGCCGCCGACATAGCCCTTACCTACTTCGATTTTATTGGCACCGTCCGTCACAATAGACGTGTAGATATTCCCTAATACACCTCTTAATTCATCATCAGGCATTAGATTGCCTTGAGCGTCTACAAAGTCCTCACGTTTGATCAGGTTGATAATGTCATTAGTCCACTGTTCATGGCCTGCCTCAGCTACCTTTTGTGGGCTGTGATGTTGTGGTAATGCATAATCACGGCGTTTTTTAATGTCGCCACCTGCACGATTGAAACGCTCTAGGATGTCATCAAAGGTCTTGCTAATGCCTTGAGCTGCTTTAAGCGCCGTAGCGTCCCCAGTGCTTTCCCCATGTAGTTCCTTGATGATGTTTTGGACCATAACCTTATCGGTGAATATGCCCAGGCCACCTTTGATATTTAGATAGGTGTCTACCAATTGCCCCCGGTAAAGGTCTGCTATCACTCTGGTCTTAGAGTCTGCAGACTGAATGCCTGACATATCGCCATACGCTGCAACCATCCGGTCTATACGCTCTGATGCGCTTATCTTGAGTGCTGGATCTTGAAGAATGGCTAGGTTTTTATTTTGGATAAGAATGTCTTGTACGGCTATTCGCTTCTTACGAGCAAAGTCAGCTTGTATGTCTTCCGCTACTTGCTTGCTGGCTGCAGATAGCTTCTCTAAATCTGTGAGCCCTCTCCATTTTTGGATATCCTTACGCGCTAGATTAACCATAGCCTGATTGATTCTAGCCTCAATATTCTGAACTTCTTGAGCATTTAATGATGCTTTTCCTAAAGCCTTGGCTACGGCCTGCTTACATTGTTCTTTCATTTTTAATTCCTAAGTAATCAAGCACTGTATCGAATGCTATTTCATACCTGTAAATTAAAACGGCGTTAGTCCTCAAAAAATGGGTATATTTAGAATGAAAAAAGGAGCACAAATTACTCCTTTCCCGTGCGATCAAAGATTGCTAAACATAGCGTGCAATGTATTTAATGCCAGACTTTCGCCCAACAGAAAGTGATTGCAGCACAGGTTTTATAAACTGAATTTTTTTAACAATTTGCTCTATTTCAAAGTTGAAGGTATTCCGATTGACTATGCGCTTATACTCATTCTTAGGATCTAAGTAATACGCCGTGATAATTAATACATTTGGTGCAGTAGTTAAACTTTTAAGGATTGAAAACAAATGTTGAAAATAGAATTCCTTATTATTTTTATCCGCCAAATATGTTAGCCGATAAATCAACTCCTCCAAATTATCAGCAATCTTCAGTAATTGCATTTGATAGCTAGATTCATATAACTGGTTGGGCTCTTTACCATTAATTGCTCTTTGGAATTCGTCAATTAAATATTCAATTCCATTGCAGAGCTGAATCGATCGCTCCATATCATCACAATCTAAAGGTCTATACGCTGGCTGCTTAGTCATCAATCATATTCTCCAGTGATTAATTCGAGGGATGTCCTGATCGGTTTTTTCAGTAAAGGCTTTCCACAAATCAACAAATGCTTCACCTGCTTCATAATTTGGCCTACTGCCGAACTCCCAATCATTTACCGTTGATGGTCCTGTGATTGGGAGCAAATAAGCAATTTTTTCATTCGTCATTTCATAATGCTCTTTCAACTCCCTGATCATCTCCAAATAATTTGGTGCGCCGTACCGGATTTCTGTTTTTAGAAAAATTAATCTTTTTGATGCTTCAAAATTATTAAGTTCAACAAAAATACCCATATTCCCCCCTATGCGTTTGATCCCATTAATAAGCAATTTGAGCACTTAAAAAATGGGTGTATTTCCAACAAAACGCGCGCGCGCGCGAGGGAGAGTGCAAAACACCTCTTTTACTCCACTAATTTCACTAAAACTGAATCTTTTTTTAGCTGGCAGCTTGTATATCATTTGCATAATTTTGAGCTTCCACATATCGCTCAGATTTGCGTTCTAAGCGTGAAATAATTTTTAATGTACCTTTAGTTGTTTTTCTAAAGAAAAGCTCACTGTGCTTAAACCAGTAAGAAATTTGACTATATCCATAATCAATCTTTAGGCTAGAAATCAAATCCATTCATAAATTGTGTTTTAACTGTACCTATCATCAAGATAATTCGCCGGCAAGAAATAGATCCAGATAGCTCTCAGAGAGTGATAGATTCTATGGTTGATTCATTGATAGGTTCTGCATCCCAAAAACGGGTACATTCAAAATCCCAAAAACGGGTACATTCAAAACCCCAATTTTGGGAATATTACCGTTTTCGGAATCATCCCATTATTGGGTACATTACCCATGCTGAATAGCCAGGCCAAGATCATCTACAAAATAACTCGAATTATCCACTTCAAATTATCTTGACCTATGCCATGTTTCAGCAGTTAAAAAAGCATTTTAAATTGAGCAAATAACGTGGACAGATATTGTGATTAAATCACTGTCATTCTTATGTTTTTCATTAAGACAAACGACCTATAACCGAAATACAAATTTTGATGTGGTAACGGGAAAAGACATATGCAGGTTTTGATGTGGTAACAGCATTTTTTTGATGTAGTAACATAGTCCGTGTATATAAAATAATCAAAAGTGCGGACAAGATCGATATGAGTTGGTTATATAAAGTTATCCATAAAAACTATTGAATATTGTGATTGTATGCTAATGGAAGACCTCTATAAAGATACTAAGGTTAGCCTATAAAATTGTATTGGGTGAGGTATAAATAGGATTTCAATGGACGTTCACAGAACGTTAATTCCAATCAGCTATTTTTCAATAAACTTTTCTATTTTATCCATGAATGCATTATGGGATGCTATAGCTGCAGCATTGGCCTGGCGAAGTTCATCCAAATTTAAAAAACTATCATTTCTGAGTTCTGCTTCATTCTCTAAAGCGTTATCCGTGGTCCGCCATGATTTGGATATATGCTTTGGATTACCCCATACACTACAGGCTGCTTTAGTAATTGTGCTTTTGCCATCGGTCGATGAGCCATAGATGTGAAAGCCACCACTTTCAGCACCTAGGGGCAAAACCAATTGCCCTGAAAAGGCACATGAAAATGCCAGTACTGCTAAAGCATGAGGTTCAATCAGCCTGCTAAGATCCTGCCATTCATCAAAGGTCCCAGATACGGTATATGGGCTTTTACTGTCACTGTGAAAAAGTAGTTCTTCATCTTCACTGTTGCCATAAGTTTTATTTGGTGTAGCAAAACAATGGCCATGCCATCCAGCACGATCTACGCAACGAAAGCGCTGTTCTATCGGGTAGTCTTGAATGTAGTTAATGAATACATTTTTCTTGTAGGCCTGGCGTGGTGGCATCAGGCCATGGTTGGCAATAATCTTTAAGGCTTCCTGCGCTTCACCCATGAAGTGTTCATAAGGGATTAATAACCGGTGTAGTGTATTATCCTTGTCATGAAACTGAATGACACGCTTCCAGTTGTCATTATTCAAACTGCGAGCTTCGCCTAATATAATGGCTGAATGGCAGATAAAAGTGCGTGTCTGCTTGAGTTCGCCGTCCTCATCTCTTTTTTCTTTGATTAGATATAGGCCACTGTCCATGATATGCAAAAATGAATTGTCATCCATCTATCAGACTGGAATATGTGAGCATCCCCCACGGCGCACCTTGTCCCTCAATTGAGGGAGCAGGGTCACATTTCAAATGCCATCCTTTAGATATACTCATTTAGCACATCGAATCTGAACCGCCAAATCAGACCTAAAACAGGAAAATAGAGGGTACTTTTGCGTGTTGGGGGTATAAATGGGGGTATATGTGGAAATTAAAACAAAAATAATCAATATATAACAACAACTTAAATTAAAAATATGACTCCCTCTTTCAAACCGCCAGAACAAACTGCAATGCCAAGCAGAATGAAGGTCTAAATTGATAAAATTTAGGCCTTTTTTAATTTTATTGTTCTCAATATTAAATATCCCCCCTAATTGATCTTCTATTTGTTTAGCTCAATAACTTCACAGTATTTAAGTCCTGATTGATGGATTTAAATCACACGTTTTTTTCCTAATGCACGACTTATGGATTTTTTATTGGCAGTAAGAAAGACACGTTTATTTACAAATACAAATTTTATATTCTAAAGACAATTACTTAAGCCTATGCTAAAAATAAATCATCCTCTCAATATAGGTGCTATTCAAAAAATTATTCATTAATTTAAACATCATAGAACTGAAACGCGATTGCGGTACTTTTAACTTGATCAACGAAAAACTTAAAAAACACCTTTCATATATCACTGCTATTCGGGAGAGAACATGAATAACAGCCAGAATTATGTTAAGCAGATCAAGAACGCCAAACGTGGTGGCTATACCCCAACCCTTGCCAAAGACATCAATAAACATAAAATTCAAAAAGCACAGCGTCTGATTGACGAATGGCGAAAGCTCGCCAATGAACTCCGCCCCCAAATGCAACTGGAGATGGCATATACACTTGAAGAATGCGCACAGGATCTAGACCAAATTTTAAGAATGAAATAGCACTCAACGTTCATCCATCCTATTTTTTCGCCCACATCTTGTGGGCGAAACATTGCCTAATTTTATTTCTCTGGTTTTAGAGCCAAACATCGGTTGAATGCTGAATAAATCAAACGTATAAATTACATTCGATTTGCTGTTTTTTTAACTTGCACCACTTCAAAAAATCTGTAGAATGCATTCCACAACGCCGGCATAGCTCAGTTGGTAGAGCAACTGACTTGTAATCAGTAGGTCCACAGTTCGAATCCGTGTGCCGGCACCATTTCTTAGCCTCGCTTTTTAGTGAGGCTTTGATGTTTTTAGAGCCGCTCTTTTATGGCTTCCTCGCGCTAATCTGCACATAACGAATCAGCCCGTCTCGATACAACTTCTCACACAATTTTGCCGTCATCTTGATTTTGAATTGATCCACATGACTCAGGCTCATCTGACTTTTTTGTTCTTGAATATAATCGGCAAAACCCTGAAATACGAATTCGCTGATATCTTCAATCTGGATATTTTCGAAACCTGCCTGTTGCACTTGGTGTTGTAAATTTTGCTTTGAATTTAAATTTTTCAAATTCACATCTGCTGCTTTCAACAGACTTTGATATTTCAATCGTTGCACTGAATTTAAATTCAAAAACGCATCGGACAACATCAAATAGTGAAAAGCAAAGCGTCCCTTTGAATTCAAAACATTAACAACTGATAAAAGCAATAAATTCAAATCACTATGATACGCAGCATCAATACACAGTACGGCATCCATACAGTTTTGTGGATAAATATTTTTTAAATTCAAAAATGAATCTTGTTGTATTTTGATTTTTGAATTTAAATTTTTTTGGATTTTTTCCACACATTCGGTTTGCAATTCGACTGCGGATAAGTTTTGAATTTGAAAATGTTCCATCCAAAAAACCAAGCTCGCGCCCTGCCCACAACCAAGGTCTAAAACACGATCTGTAGATTTTAATTGAATGGATTCGGCAAGATGGAAAGCGAGTTTTTGACAGGCTGCAGGATAGGATGATTTTGCATCATTCCAATAGCCCAAATTGCTCCAAGCAAGCTCCGCATCATCTCCGAGTAGTCGACTGTTAATCGCATATTTATGGCTAGGGACGTACTGACGAATTGCTTGAAGCCATTTCATGTTAGTAACCGAGTTGAGGGGCAACCTCCACTTTAGGTTTTAAACCCACAAACGGCAATGGCGCACCAAAAATTTCTGCAATATGCATAGCAGACGTTACCGCAGACTCTAAAATCGGCAGACCATCGCAAGACCATGAGCCACAAAAGAAGACTTTACGCTCAGGGGATAAATGTCGTTGCTGTAACTCTTTATTCAGCGCCACCGTATGTGAATCCACCACTGCGCGTGTCAAACTGACCGAAGAGATCACTTTTTTAGGATCAATCGGTGTCACTGGCTGCCAAGTTTGGAACACTGGAGTTTTACCCACCAAGCTCGGCTCGATTGAGTTAAGCCACACGGTAAATTGCTGACGAGTAAATTTACGATCCATCATATAACTTAGTACAGACCAATCTTTACGCTTCGGCGGCATCACCGTTTGATCAGTGTGGATCACCAACTGACCTTGCTCAAATTTAAATTTCTTTAAGAGCTCAATATCGTCAGCAAACTGAGTAGAATCTAAAAATTCTTCCGTTTTGGTGGTTGGTGTCGCAACAACCACGCGATCGAATAGATGATGTGCACCGGCCTCAGTTTCCACCAAGACTTTATTGTCTTGCTCGTGCACTTTGGTAATTGCCGTACCACTTTGAATATTTAAACCTTCAATCAGTTTATCAACCAACGCAGGTGTACCACCTTGGATACGCAACAAGGCATCACCATTGGTCAATTGACGCAAGAAAATCAACAGCGGTTTCGCAGGCCATTCGCCAATCGTTTTCGGGTTACAAGTGCAAATGGTATACAACACAGGCATGACCGCACCATGCCAAAATACTTCTTCAATTTCATTTTTATTAATGAATTCAGCAAGCGTAATGTCCTGATTTTTTGATTTAAAAAATCGAGTGATCGCGGCTTTGAGTTGCAACATTCCTTTGACTAAACGCCAGCCATATTGTTGTAAGCCTTTACGATTATTAATAATTGGGAAATTACCAATACGGCTACGACTGGTGGTCAACCACGTTTCTGTACGATCTTCAAATAGCCAACTGCATGCCATATAGGTACGGACTGGGAAGGTTTTAATCCCTAAATGGGTCGCCAAACTTAAGGTATTTTTCCAGAGGTGTGGATTCATCACACGCAAAGGGGCATCGATCAAGCCGCCTTCAAACTCAGTGCTGTGGCTATCCATACCACGACCAGGCAGAGCTTCGAAAATTGTAATGTTATGCCCTGCGTCTTTAAGAATTCTTGCGGTAGCCAGCCCAGCCATGCCACTACCGATGACTGCAATTTCCAATTTTCTTTTCCATCTATAAAACACAGTTTAAAAGTATGACTGATCAGAAGTTAAAAATAGCTATTAAAAAATACCAGATTCGCACTTTTTGTATGGATTTCAGTACAGCCGTTTTTAAGTTAAATTTACAAATATTTACAGTCAAAAAGCACACAATTTAAGCTTTGTTTTTTAAACATATTTTTCTTTAAAATTTTAATTACCCTATAAAACCAAACAATTAAATTAACCATTTTTATAACTTTCGGTTTACTTTAAAGCCAAGTCCCGCTAAGATGCGCCACATAAGAAAGTGATAAATTCATCACAATTTATCAAAAGTAAAATGATATTTAAATCATGACAACTATAAATACTACAGCGCTCAATAAAAAAGCCTCTGACTGTTCAGAGGCTTTTTTTTCGGCTATTTCAACGGCATGAATTTCACTTAAGCCTCATGCGCTAGCGCAATTTCACCAAATTTTCCGTTATTGAAATCATCAAAGGCTTGAATAATTTCAGCTTTGCTATTCATCACAAATGGGCCATAACCTTGAATCGGCTCATTTAGTGGCTCACCGCTAAGTAACAGAAATTGTGTGTCCTGCAACGCTTGTAGCTGAATGGCGATATCATCTTTGGCAAACATGACCATCGAACTGTCTTGCACTTTATGGCTTTCATTCACCACAACCTCACCCTTCAAGACCACCAAAATGGTGTTATGTCCTTCAGGTACATGTAAGGTGGTTTCATATTGAGCTTTCAATTCACCATCCCAGACATTCACTGGACTAAAGGTTTGTGCAGGCCCAAGGTGACCACCCATTTCACCAGCAATCACCCGAATATGCCCTGCACCTTCATCCATGTCTATGCGAGGAATATCTTGGCGTGTGATCGCTTGATAACGAGGCTGGGTCATTTTGTCTTTTGCCGGTAAATTCACCCACAATTGAACCATCTCAAAAAGACCACCTGCTTGAGCAAATTCAGGCGAATGAAATTCTTCATGCACCAGACCCGACCCTGCGGTCATCCATTGCACATCGCCTGTTTGAATTGTGCCGCCACCACCACTTGAGTCCTTATGAGTCACTTCACCGCTGTAGGCGATAGTCACCGTTTCAAAACCACGATGTGGATGTGAACCTACACCATGCCGTGCAGTGGTGGGATCGAACTGATAAGGTACCGCATAATCCAAAAGCAAAAATGGGCTAATCGCCTGACCTAGACGATCATAGGAAAATAAGCTTTTGACTGGAAAACCATCGCCCACCCAGTGCATTTGCTGATTACGATAAACACCAATTACTTTTTTCATTTCTTAGCTCCTATATTCATACGATAGGATGAACATAGCGCTTATTTTAAGCTTTGAAATACTTGATGGCCATCATCCAGATAGCATTCTATATCTCAAATTTAGAACAATACTCAGACATACAATCTGCACCTCACTCAAAACCAAGCATTAATTCAGAAATTCTAAGCTTTAAGTCATATATAACGATGAATTATCCCAATTTTATGATTGAGCTTCTCATTTAAACCCATTTCATTGTCTCATTTTTACAACTATTCTAAATCTAGTTAACACGCAGATTTCATCTGATCCTGCGTACTTGCAAACAGGAAAGAGGACAATAAAATGGGCAAACCTTACGTTCGTTTAGACAAAGATAATGCCGCGGTACTTTTAGTTGACCATCAAACAGGTCTACTTTCATTGGTTCGCGACATTGATCCAGATAAATTTAAAAATAATGTGCTCGCACTGGCTGCAGCCGCAAAATATTTTAATCTTCCAACGATTCTCACCACCAGTTTTGAACAAGGTCCAAACGGTCCATTGGTTCCAGAACTAAAAGAGATGTTCCCTGACGCACCTTATATTGCACGCCCAGGTCAAATTAATGCTTGGGACAATGAAGACTTTGTGAAAGCCGTCAAAGCAACAGGCAAAAAGCAATTGATTATTGCCGGTGTAGTGACTGAGGTTTGTGTTGCATTTCCAACCTTGTCTGCTTTAGAAGAAGACTTTGACGTCTTTGTGGTGACCGATGCTTCAGGTACATTCAACCATTTAACCCGTGACTCAGCTTGGCAACGTATGACGCAAGCGGGTGCGCAGCTTATGACGTGGTTTGGTACCGCGTGTGAATTACACCGCGACTGGCGTAATGATATTGAAGGTTTAGGTGCG
This sequence comes from Acinetobacter sp. YH12098, assembly GCF_013419235.1. NCBI lineage: Bacteria > Pseudomonadati > Pseudomonadota > Gammaproteobacteria > Moraxellales > Moraxellaceae > Acinetobacter > Acinetobacter sp. YH12098. The sequence goes on along the minus strand of NZ_VPAO01000003.1, from coordinate 79,954 downwards.
CTTTTCGGCAACCATATACCGGACTACCGCAACCTAATCAACAGCTATACGCAAAATACTGAAAAGAAATAATCCTTCAGTAGTAAAAAGCGGCTTCGAGCCGCTTTTTTTATACCTGATGTATAAATTGACGTATGATGATTTGAATTGAAATAATTTTCACTGCATAAGGTGATCCATGCATTCATTTGATGATTATTACTACTTTTACTTGGTGGTGAAACATGGCGGTTTTAGCGCTGCAAGTGAAGCATCGAATATTACAAAATCAAAATTAAGCCGACGCATTTTAGATCTTGAAGCCAAATATAATGTCACCCTTATTCAGCGTTCTACCCGACACTTTAAGGTCACGACATTAGGCCAAGAATTGTATGAAGAATGCATAAAAGTAATCGAACAAGTTGAATGTGCGCATCAGGTGCTCCTGAAGCAAAAAAGTGAACTTGAAGGCTTGGTTAAAATTAGTTGTCCACCGGTCATGATGGAACATCAAATTCGCCCCTTGTTAAATCAATTTTTAAAAGATCATCCCAAAGTTCAGGTCGAACTTGAGCTGTCTAGCCGCCGTGTAGATGTCTTGCATGACGACATTGATTTAGCGATTCGTACCAATTTTAGTAAAAATGAAGACTCGAGCATTATTGTACGTGACGTGATTAAAACCGTGCATTGCTTAGTGATTAGTCCTGAACTTTTACAAGGACGCGAGTTAAAGCATATTTTCGAATTGACAGAATTTCCGAGTATCGTTTTGGGTACACAGAAAAACCGCTATCAATGGCATTTGCATCATACGGGACAGCAAGAGCAGATTGAAATTGCCTTACAACCTCGGATTAAAAGCAATGACTTAGCCGGTGCTTATTATGCGGTACTCGATGGTTTAGGCATCGCAGACTTACCGTATTTAACGGTACAAGCAGATATTGAGGCAGGTCGTTTAATTCACCTCTTCCCCGAATGGTGCTCAAATGTCGGTACGGTACAATTGGTATATGCTTCGCGAAAAGGTCAGCGCCTAGTCATGGAAAGATTAATTGACTATTTAGTCGCTGGAATTCGTGACTATGCTCCGGAGCATGATGGCTATTTAGTTTAATGTTCTAGACCACAAAAAAAAGCCAGAACTGAGTTCTGGCTTTTTTAAATCTACGGTTGGATCACTAAATTAGATTTTACCCACTAGGTCGATCGATGGTGCAAGCGTCGCTTCACCTTCTTTCCATTTTGCAGGACATACTTCACCTGGGTGTGCATGTACATATTGAGCAGCTTTTACTTTACGCATCAATTCAGAAGCATCACGGCCGATACCACCTGCGTTGATTTCAACGATTTGGATTTTACCTTCAGGGTCGATCACGAAAGTACCACGGTCAGCAAGACCATCCGCTTCAATTAAAACATCAAAGTTTTTCGCAAGTGTCCAAGTTGGATCGCCAACCATTGGGTATTCGATTTTCTTAATTTCTTCAGAAGAATCGTGCCAAGCTTTATGCGTGAAGTGTGTATCAGTAGATACTGAATAAATTTCTACACCCATTTTTTTGAATTCAGCATAGTGATCAGCAAGATCGCCTAATTCTGTTGGACATACAAAAGTAAAGTCAGCAGGATAGAAGAACACCACAGACCATTTACCGTAGAAGTCTTTTTCTGAAACTTCAATAAATTGACCGTCTTGGTAAGCGGTAGCGTTAAATGGTTTTACTTCAGTATTAATTAAACTCATTTGATATTCCTCTAACTCATTTCAGGGATTGCTTATCTGTTGAAGCTAGAATACGAAATATCAAACCATAGGTAAAACCGAACTTTTTTATAAAAACTATCGGATTTTTAGATTTGTTATTTAAATCAATCTTTGCCTTTCCATCGTGCAAACCAATCAAGTTCAATGGGTGCAAGCCTTTATATCCATAAAGAGGGTCTGCCAAGCAGCCTGTGTAAACTGTTGTTTATAGTGTGATGGTGGCGTTTTGACTTTATGTGATAACCATGCCCGACAATAATTTTCCGTTGCCCCTAAGACCAATGACATCATTAATTCTTTGGGTAAATGCTCAATCAAATGCCAATCGGGTTGTGCGGTCAACCAATCCAGTAGTGCGCTATTGCGTTGCAAATTATGTTTTTTTAACTCGGCTTGTAGCGTTTCCTTACGCATACTAAACCCTGCCGCATACAAGAATCCTGCAAAATCTGGATACGCTTCGACCCAGTCGATATACGAGCACAAAATGGCTTGAATGCCTTCCTGCAGCGATTGGGCCTGTGTCAATGCATCTGCCCTTTTCACAAATTGATCTTGCAACGCCGCAAAATACAATGCCGCCACTAAACCATCTTTATTTTTAAAATGATGGTAAATCGCACCAACACTGGTCTCTGCACGGTCTCTCACATGTTCAATCGTCGTCGTTTCAATCCCTTGCTCTAAAAAACATGCAAGGGCTTCTCCTAAGATCTGCCGTTTAAGTTCCGCTCGGCGACCACTGTAAATTCGTTGCAATAATGCTTGATTTGACGACATCGATACCTTCCCTTTGATCGGGGCATTTTAAAACAATGTTGGCTTTTTTTAATAGCTGTGACGTCATTTACGCCATTAACAGAACAATATTCTGTATTAGAATTATATTCTGAATAATGAAGGATAATTAAGCATGAGCCAAGCATTAAAATTATGGAAGACCTTCCAAAACAAACCCGCAGGGAAATGGACTTTTTCAAAATTGCTGTGTTTGAAAGCACCGTATTTCAGCAGTATTTCGCCTGTTTTTGATGAATTAAAGCCCCAATACTGTGAACTACATATAAAAAAACAGCGCAGCGTGCTGAATCATATTGGCACTGTCCACGCGATTGCCATGTGTAATATGGCCGAATTGGCTGGCGGTACCATGACGGATGTAACCGTTCCGAGCAGCCATCGTTGGATTCCCAAAGGCATGACTGTGGAATATTTGAAAAAAGCCGATACAGATTTAACGGCCATTGCCACGCCTGTCGATGCTAATTTTACGTGGAATGCAGGGAGTGATTATTTGGTGAATGTAGTGGTGAACAACACGCGTAATGAAGCCGTTTTTAAAGCCGTAATTACCATGTGGGTTTCTGCAAAAAAATAAGTCGTCGACTCAATTGTAAAATAAAACTGATCTTTCAAGATGAGACCTGCGAAAAAAAACCCTCAAGATTGAGGGCTTTTTTTGATGATGATCTACCGTTTTAAACGCTGTGTTTAAGGTTCATTAGAACGGTAAGTCATCATCTAAATCTGCTGCTGCAGGAGCCGGTGTCGGTGCAGGCTGTTGTTTTGGCGCAAAACCACCTGGGTTGTTATTGCCATAGCTATTGCCTTGAGCCGGTTGGTTATTGCCATAACCGCCTTGGTTTGAGCTATTACCGTAGCCACCTTGGTTTTGGTTATTGTTATAACCACCTTGTTGATTATTAAAACGAGGCTGACCAAAATCACCGCCTTGACCTTGTTCGCCTTGTTGGCGATTATTGTCAAGCATTTGCATTTGTTCACCACGAATTTCAGTCGTGTAACGCTCTTGACCGCCTTGATCTGTCCACTGACGAGTACGTAATGAACCTTCAATATAAACTTTAGAACCTTTGCGCAAATATTGCTGTGCAATTTCACCTAAGCGGTTATGTAACACAATACGGTGCCATTCTGTTTGCTCTTTACGTTCACCTGTATTTTTATCTGTCCATGAATCACTCGTTGCAATTGAGAACTGAGTGAGAGAACCACCATTTGGGAAAGTTTTTGTTTCAGGGTCACGACCTAAAGTACCAACTAAAATGACCTTATTTACACCACGCATCAGACGTATTCTTCCTATTTGTTTCTATTATTTACTTTATAAGAGTTATGCTTAAATGGCTACCTCTTTCCCTAACAAGTGCGTTAAATGTTGTCGCGCAGATTCATCCATCTGCTGCTTATCCACTTTTACATAAGCCACTTGCTGGTCAGACATCACCACAACTTCTTCAATACCACGAATTGCTAAAAGCTGAGAAGTCCATTCATCCGTTTCTTTATCTTCAGGCAAACTAAACACCATAGACGATAAATAACGCGGCTGAGCCAATCCAAAACTAATGATCAACCATAAAATAGCTAGACCTGTCAGGATGCCCCATCCCATTGCCGTATCATTTAGCAACAAAAGTTGCCCGCCAATTATACCACCAAAAAATGCCCCCAGAAACTGACTGCTGGCGTTCACGCCCATGGCTGTCGCTTTAGACTGAATTGGAGCCGCTTTCGATAACCATGACGGTAATAATGCTTCCATCACATTAAATGCAATAAAGAATAATCCTAAGCCAGTAAGCAGAATATATTTAGATTCGAAACCAAAAATTAAGATGCCCAATCCTAGAATAATGCCACCAATGGCGGTCAAGAAAATGCCGCGCATTTTGCGATATTTTTCCGCCAGAATAATGCTCGGAAAGGCAAAAAACAGGCTCACGACCAAAAGCGGCAAATATACCAGACCATGCGAATGCAAGGGAATATTGGCGAAGTCAATCAACTGAGATGGCACATAAATAAACATCGCTGTGAGCAGTAAATGCAATGAAAAGACTGAAACATGTAAACGATTTAGATCAGGCATTTTCAGTACTTGCTTTAACTGCGTCAGATAACCTTGTTGAAAATTTTTATGATGACGCGTTACTTTCGGTACCAATAGCAACATCGCAATCGCGGCAAGTCCCATGATGGTGGTCACCCAAAATAAACCCGAGATGCCGACTAAACCTGTGAGCCAAGGCCCAAGGCTGAACGCGACCACAAAGGACAAACCGATACTCATCCCCATCATCGCCATGGCTTTAGTACGCTGTTCTTCACGTGTGACATCGGCTAACAAAGCCATCACCACCGCAGATACAGCACCACCACCAGCAATCGCACGCCCGATAATTACGCCATAGATACTATCGGACATCGCCGCAATTGCACCGCCTAAAGCGAACAACAGCAGCCCGATCACCACCAACGGTTTCCGGCTATAACGGTCTGCAATCAAACTAAACGGGATCTGTAAAATCGCTTGAGTTAAACCATAAACACCCACCGCTAAACCAATAAGTGCTGGTGTTGCCCCTGCATATTGCTGACCTGCCACAGAGAAAACAGGAATAATCATGAACAGCCCCAGCATACGTAAGGCGAAAATACTACTCAAAGCAAAAGTTGAGCGTCGTTCAAGAGCATTCATCATAGCTGGTTAAAAATTCATTAATCTTGGAATGGGATTATAGGACATTCAGCTTAAAGCGAAGCAAGATTTTTATTGATTTTAAATATCCTGATGATTGGACAAATAAAAAGCGCAGCTGACGCTGCGCTTTTTGGGAGATTTTAGGCAAATTTAAATTAGCCTAGACTTTCTTGACGCTTTTTATATTGAATTGAGGCAATCACAGCCCAAACAATAAATGCCACACCAATTAGACCTGTTACCACTTCAGGGACATGCAGACCTGTGCCACTCGCCAACATAATGAAGGCCAAAGCACCAATCGCATAATGCGCACCATGTTCAAGGAAGATATAAGCATCTAAGGTGCCTTTATCCACCAAGTATATGGTCATCGAACGCACGAACATAGCACCAATAGCAAGACCGAGCATAATGATTACCACATCAGAGGTAATCGCAAATGCACCAATCACACCATCAAAACTGAATGAGGCATCGAGTACTTCAAGGTAAAGGAAACCACCAAAACCTGCTTTGATCACGCCCGTCGGTACGCCATTTGCGTCATGTCCAACCGCATTACCGTTTTCATCAACTTCAGGTTCACCACCCAATAAATGACTCAGTACTTGGACACCGATATACACCACGATCCCCCAGATACCCGCCATCACTACCGCTAGACGAGAGACTTCGGCCACGTTTGCTGCCATTACCAATAACGCAATTAGGGCAATAAACACGGACATCGCAGGAACGTTTGCAAGATTGGCCAAACGGCGCTCTAGCCAACGGAACCAATGGGTATCTTTCCCTTCATCTAAGAAGAAGTTCAGGAACACCAACAATAAGAAAGCACCACCAAAGGCCGCAATTTCTGCATGATGTGCCATCAATTTTGCAGAGTATTCAATTGGATTATTCAACGCCATTTGAACCACTTCCATTGCGCCCATGTCAGCCGTTACAGCAACAATGACGATTGGGAAAATCAAACGCATACCGAATACAGCAATCACGATCCCGACGGTTAAGAAAATCATTTTCCAGAAATGATCCCAACCACGGAGTACCGATGCATTCACTACAGCGTTATCAAATGACAATGATACTTCCATCACTGCCAAAATTGCAGTAATGGTCAGTGCTGTCAGCATGGCTTGCACGCCTGCATTTGGGCCATGATTCAGACCCCAATATGCAGAAATGGCAAGACACACGATCGTAAAGACGATTGAGAAACCAAAATGTTTCATCATGATAGATCGACCTATTCATTCAATAAGATTTCAAAATGAGGGAATACCCAGTTTGAAGCTAAGTTTATGGCGCAATTATGCCGCTTTTCAGGATTGAAACCAAAAATTATTCGTTACATTTTGAATAAACACTCTAAGATGGAGGCTCTCAATTACATCGCATCATGGTGTAGACCCGTCTTTCATTTTTAACGACAGGAATGTTCAATGCGTTTTTCTGAAGAAGTTTGGCAACGTAATACCGCGTTATATCAGCAGATTCTCCATCTACCGTTTAATCAGGAATTGGCTCAGGGCAGCTTAAGCCGCGATGCCTTTTGCCACTATGTCATTCAGGATGCCCATTATTTATTGGCCTATGGTCGTGCGCTTGCAGTGTGTGCAGCCAAGGCGTTTGATGCCGACGATGTGATTCAGTTTTCTGAAGCGGCAAAAATTGCCATCGTGGTGGAACGTAGTCTGCACAATGACTTTATGCAAGGTTTCAACATTAGCAAAGAACAGTTTGAAAATACTCCACTGACCCTTGCCTGTCATCATTACACTTCGTTTCTAACGGCAACAGCATGGTCAGAAAGTTACCCTGTGGTCCTTGCCTCACTCCTGCCTTGCTTTTGGATCTATGCGGAAGTCGGCAAAGCCATTGTCAGCCAATCTGTACCGAATAACCCTTACCAAGCATGGATCGATACCTACTCAGGTGAAGACTTCAATACTGCTGTGCAAAACGTGATTCAAACTATTGATCGAGTGGCGGCTCGCTGCGATGCAGATACACGTGAAAAAATGCATGCGGCTTATACGAACGGCGCAAAATTAGAATGGATGTTCTGGGACAGCGCGTATCAACAGCGGACATGGCCTGTAGAATAAACCTTTGATTTAAACTGTATAAAAAATTAAGGATCTAAAATTGCTTTTAGATCCTTTTTTAATATGGTTAGATTCGGTTTTTAGAATGACCATGCACGATCATTTCAGGCATTAGCGTTTAAAACGATACCATCCGAGAAAAATCCCCATCGCGATAATCACCAAAAAAATCGCAAAACGTGCTTCACGCAACTCACTGCGTGCTGCTTTGCGTTCCTGCATCTCTTCTGAATGAAATTGTGATTTGACCATCGGATCTAGTTGAGCAATAGCCAATAAATCTTTGGGCTTTTCACCTTTGCCTAAAATGAAATAAAGCCCTTTGACTTGCATTTCATTGAGTTTTCCCAGTTCAATATTCAGTTGAGTAGCTTGTGCATTATAGTCAGGCACCCAATCTTCTACGCGGGCATATACATGGGCACGACTAATATCAAAGATTGATGCATCCTGCACTTTCTTGCCAGTTTGATCTTCCAGTTGTTCACTCAAATCTGAGAATTGGGACAGTACATAGTCTTTTTTCTGTGCCAACTGTACACCATCAAAAGCATACTCTTGTATTTTTTGTGCAGGATTATTTTTCAACAATAAACCTTGCGGAACGACTTTAAAGTCCAGAACAGTATTGTCAGGGACTTGGTTGGTTTGCAGTACCATATAGACCACAGACCATAGCTGTTCATTTTGCCCGACCGCAGGCACGCTCACGCTATAACGCTGCTCGGCTACCGGGTCAATAAACTGTTCAAACGCGAGGATTTGACTGTCTTCAGCCCACAGGATTTGACTTGAAAACATGAGGCAGATGATCACCCAAAATTGTTTTAACATTATTTGCTCTTATCATGATTATTTTCTGTTCTGGCAGAATTATAATTAATTATTCAAATACTTACATTTTAAATCACACATTTAGTGATTGGAAATTCATCATAATTTAATACAAATCTATTGTTTTATAAATGATCTAGAACCGATAAAAAGTTAATCTGAAACAGCATCGATATAGGCTTTTGATGCTTACTGAAAACTCTGCCATGCATAAATCAAAACAGCCGCAGCAAGCACCCAACTCAAAGTTGCTACACTCAAACATGCCGTTAAGCTCAAACGTGTTGCGAGCAGGTACACCATCAATAAATAAATGAAATATGGGATGAGAGACCAGAGTCCAAACAGCGCAGTTTTTTGTAATGCGGCTGCACCCTGATCATTTGCCACAATTACATGAGCAATCAACGCAAAAGTCGGAAACAATGGAACCAAACCTGCAATATAAAACACCTTACTTTTAGACAGCAAAGCAATTAATACCACAACAAAGGCACCCATTAAGCTTTTGAGAAATAAGGACAACATGGCATTCTATGGTTTCGATAAAACTGCATTTTACGCCTTTTCTGCGATAGTCCTGAGATTTTCTAATGCATTTTTATGCGCATAGCACAGGAGATTTAAACGATGAACTTAAAACAGTCATAGTGCCGTGATCTTTATGCACCTTTACACCATAGGCTAGATGTAAAGCGCGCTTTTTGTTGCTCAGCCATTTGCTTAAACTGCGCTTGAACTTTTAAATCTTCAGCACTCATCAAATGTTGATTGTTTTCAACAATTGCCAAAACCAAATCAAACTGTTGAGGAATTTTTTCGCAAGCCAGATGCTTTTTTTCAGCTTCTGTTTTGGCTTGACCTAATTTTGCAATATACAGATCAATTTTTTCACTTTCGGTATTCAGCGCCAAAGTTGCTTGTTCTAAGCTGTCATAATTTTGCGCTTTCGGTGTTTGGTTCGGGGTACATGCACTCAAAAACACACTACACATCAATAAACCCATCACACCTAATGTTGGATTGAGATGAAGTTGCCATTTCATGTTAAAAGTCCTAGATTGCTGATTTGCGGATGTTTTAGGGCATCGGCACAGACAGCTATATTTTGATTCGGCCATTTTTCTCACAAAGTCACGCATAAATCTAGGTTTAAATTACACTTGAACATTTTTCATGCGCTATCATATATAGGTTTTTCGATGAATATTTTAGGACCCCTTGCATGAGCCAAAGCCATATCCGTATTCGAGGCGCACGTACCCATAACTTAAAAAATGTGTCACTCGATATTCCACGCGACAAGTTTGTGGTCATTACGGGTCTTTCTGGTTCAGGGAAGTCCTCTTTGGCTTTTGATACCTTGTATGCTGAAGGTCAACGTCGCTATGTTGAGTCCTTATCTGCCTATGCACGCCAATTCCTTTCGCAAATGGAAAAGCCCGAAGTTGACTCGATTGAAGGCTTGAGTCCTGCGATTGCCATCGAACAAAAATCAACGAGCCACAACCCACGCTCAACAGTGGGAACAATCACCGAAATTTACGACTATTTACGTCTACTCTATGCCCGTGTCGGCACGCCGTATTGTCCTGAACATGACCTCCCGATGGTGGCTCAGACTGTGTCTGAAATGGTCGATACCGTCAAAGGTCTAGAAGAAGGCACGGCGCTTATGTTGCTTGCCCCTGTGGTCCGTGACCGTAAGGGTGAATACACCAACTTATTTGAACAATTACAAGGTCAGGGTTTTGTCCGTGCCCGTGTCGATGGTGAAGTTATTGATATCGACACACCACCCGAATTAGACAAAAAGAAAAAGCACACCATTGAAGTGGTCGTTGACCGTTTTAAAGTACGTGATGATCTTGGTAACCGGATTGCAGAAAGTTTTGAAACGGCTTTACGCATGGGCGGCGACATTGCCATTTTGTCGTGGATGAAAGGCGAACAAGAAGACCGCGTATTTTCAGCCAAACACTCCTGCCCTGAATGTGAGCGTGCCGTAGGTGAACTCGAACCGCGTCTATTTTCCTTCAACAATCCATTCGGTGCCTGCCCTGTTTGTGATGGTTTAGGCACACGCAGCCATTTTAGTGCTGACAAATTGATTCCCAATAATGAAGTTTCGATTAGCCAAGGGGCAATCCGTGGTTGGGACCGTCAACGTCCGTATTACTATAGTATGATTCAGAAAGTCGCTGATCATTTTGGCTATTCTTTGGAAACCCCATGGAATGAACTGGATGCCGAGACCAAAAAGAAATTCCTTTATGGTACAGGCAAGGAAAAAGTTGACCTCAGTTATATTGATGAACGTGGTCGCTCGCACAAACGTGTGCAAGCCTTTGAAGGGATTTTACCGCACCTAGAGCGTCGTTACCGTGAAACCGAATCAAACTACGTGCGTGAAGATTTAGCACAGTATTTATCCAATGCTGCATGTGATGCTTGCGGTGGCTCACGTCTCAATGAAATTTCACGCCATGTCCGAGTTAAAGATAAAACCATCGCGCAAATCACCAAGATGTCGATCGGCGATGCTGAAAGCTATTATCAAGACCTCAACTTAAGCGGTGCCAAAGGCGAAATTGCTGACAAGATTTTCAAAGAGATTCGTGAACGTTTGCACTTCCTAGTCTCTGTCGGTTTGAACTATTTAAGTTTATCGCGTTCGGCAGAAACACTGTCGGGTGGTGAAGCTCAGCGTATTCGTTTGGCTTCGCAAATTGGCGCGGGCCTGATGGGCGTAATGTACGTGCTGGATGAACCATCTATTGGTTTGCATCAGCGTGATAATGACCGCCTATTGGAAACCCTAGTACGTTTGCGTGACTTAGGTAATACCGTGCTCGTCGTAGAGCATGATGAAGATGCCATTCGTGCTGCCGACCATATTATTGATATCGGCCCCGGTGCAGGTGTGCATGGCGGTCATGTGATTGCCGAAGGGACGTATGACGAAATTTTGGCAAATCCAGATTCATTAACTGGTCAATATCTATCAAGAAAGCTCAGTATTGATGTGCCGAAAACACGCACACAACCGCCAAAACCTGAAGAGCAAATTAAGTTAATGGGCGCTGCGGGTCATAACCTGAAAAATGTCGATTTGACTATTCCTTTAGGTGTGATGACATGTGTGACAGGTGTATCAGGTTCAGGCAAATCGACGCTGATTAACCGGACATTATTGCCGCTTGCAGCAACTCAATTGAACGGTGCAACCACACTGACTGCGGAAAAATTTGACTCGATTGATGGCTTACAGTTCCTCGATAAAGTCGTCGATATTGATCAAAGCCCAATTGGTCGTACACCACGTTCAAACCCAGCAACTTACACCGGTTTGTTCACCCCAATTCGTGAACTGTTTGCGCAAACACCTGAAGCCAAAGCACGTGGTTATGCGGCAGGTCGTTTCTCATTTAATGTGAAAGGTGGTCGCTGTGAAGCCTGCGAAGGTGACGGCATGATTAAAGTCGCAATGCATTTCTTACCTGATATGTATGTGCCTTGTGATGCCTGCCATGGTAAGCGCTATAACCGCGAAACGTTAGAAGTTGGTTATAAAGGTCGTAATATTTCAGATGTCTTAGAAATGACGGTTGAAGATGCGATGCATTTCTTCGACGCTATTCCTGTGATTCACCGTCGTTTGGAAACCTTGAACCAAGTGGGCTTGGGCTATATCCGTTTGGGTCAGTCTGCAACCACACTTTCAGGTGGTGAAGCGCAGCGTGTGAAATTGGCTCGTGAGTTGGCAAAACGTGATACAGGTAAAACCTTGTACGTGCTTGATGAACCGACAACAGGTCTACACTTCCATGATATTGCTAAATTGCTCGACATCCTGCATGAGCTACGTAATAAGGGTAATACCATCGTGGTGATTGAGCATAACTTGGATGTGATTAAAACTGCCGATTGGATTGTGGATTTAGGTCCTGAAGGTGGTGCTGGCGGCGGTATGATTATTGCCGAAGGTACGCCAGAGCAAGTGGCTAAGAATAAAGTGTCGCATACAGCGAAGTTCTTAAAGCCGATGTTGAAATAAGATTCACTTTCCTTTAAGTGCATGATAAAACGGTGATTCATTCACCGTTTTATATTTATATGACTTTATTAGAGATAATTGATACAGCCGTAAAAATTGGTTTGGGAGCACTGATAACTGGCGTAATTACCTACTTAAATCAAAAGGCAAATATTTCAGCATCAGTAGCAAAAGATAACCTTCTATATAATCGTAATTTATTGACCAATATTTCCAAAGATCTCGAGGAAATAAATCATCTCGTTTTAAAAATTTGGGCAATTTTTGAATTTGAAACAAAACAATCTCAACCAGCTCTTAATGAGATTTCAGACAGACTTAAACCTCTAAGACACGCACTTTTTAATGACTTTAATTTACTTAGCAAAAATGAAGGTTTACTTCTTTTACATGGATATATTGAACAACAAGAAAAGCTAAGAATTTATGGCGAATTACTCGGAAAATTTAACGCTTATACACTTTGTAAAAATGGAGCTATCAATGTTGAAACAACTGCTCAATATAGATTTGAAATTTTAGAAGCTAGAAAATCACTTTATACGAGCTTAAACAAAGCCATTTCTAAATAAATTCTTGTTCTTCACAACATTCAATCACATGACGGCGACATGGATGTCGCCTGTTTGAGTGGGGCAGCACGGATGTGCCCTTAGTCAAACAAAAGCATTTTGCCTACTTTTGTGCTTTCAAAAGTAGGAATCTCCTACGCAATGGAAACTCAAACCCAATGCAAAGTAAGGACGTTTAGAAAATATATTTTTTGAAAATAACCTGAACTAAATTCATCCACAAAATTTGCGCCATCCTTTTATACATTCTACTCGAACCGTTCGGACGTACCTTCAGTCAAACAAAAGCATTTTGCTTACTTCTGTGCTTTCAAAAATAGGAATCTCCTACGTAATGGAAACTCAAACCCAATGCAAAGCGAGGACATACAAACTCAAAACTCAAAACTCAAAACTCAAAACTCAAAATTCAAAATTCAAAATTCAAAATTCAAAACTCAAAAAATTAACGTAAATAATGAAACACACCTAACTTATCCAACACATCCAACGTCAACTGCTTACGCTCCGCCACATCATCCCCTGCAGCCATCTGCATATTCAAACTAAACGCTGTAATCTTGCCATGACCATCATCTACCCAACCGGTATACCACCCAACTTGCAGCTCTACATCCATACCCCAACCACTTTTGGCATATAACTTCGCATCCCCACGGCTTTCAATATAAAGCATGTCTTTGACTTGCTTCTGTACAACAACATCAAAAGGCAAGGTTTGTGTGGCAAGTTGATAAGCAAATTGGACTTCTTGCTCGGGCGTGATTTTCAGCGGCCCGACCAACCAGAAGTTATCAACTTGCTGGCCAATATTACGATTTCCAAAACCTAACCGTTTAACTTCCTGTTGCATTAACGCCAAGCCAATTCGCCTTGCCAGTTCCTGATATACAGGAACCGCAGACGCTTGCATGGCTTCACCCAAAGTCAGGTCTTTTTCCCATGACGGGAAAGCACGTTTTTCACCTTTCCATTTAAAAACTTCATTGGCTGTCGCCTTCTGATGCTGCAAACCAATTAAAGCATTTAACATTTTAAAGGTAGATGCAGGAATGTATTCAGTGTGGGCGCGCTGTAAATCATTGCCATAATGGCTCATGCGCTGACCATCAAATGTGACAATTACCGCCTGTGTCTGTGCTTGATTAAATAAAGACGGAATTTCACTCACCCGTGAATTTGCTAAATTGGCTTGAGCGGTTTGTTTTAAGTGTTGAGATGAATCCAACATGCCTTCATTTGCTGTACATGCGGACAAACTCAGGACAGTCATCAACGATAGATATATTTTTTTCATTGCACTATTTTTATGGTATTTAAAGCCCATAGTATAAGATGAAGTTCAAATCTGAATTGTTTACTTTTCAACAGTCTTGTATCTGTTGCAAACTTAGCGCATCCACTATTTATTTTTAAACAAAACATCCTTATGATGACGCCTATCGTGGACTCAACAACGAATAATTTTTAATTTTTTAAATATAAAAGCATACTAACAATGAATAAATTTATCTTAAGTTTCAGCCTCTTATTATGTCCAATATATAGCTTTGCCGATGGCTATCTAAACGAATACATGGTGCTGTTTGTCTCACAAGAAGACCCTGATCTTAGCCCATGGAAAGATAAGCCGCAGTGTAAAGCCCTCAGTACCCCGACTTCACACAAAGGGATCTATGAAAATCAATATGTCTATGCCAATGGCAATGCCCTAACCACCATCTTTCTGAGCAACAGCAAAATTAAAAATGGTGAGTGTGAACATCTAATTCACTTTCCAGATGGTATTCAAGGCTCAGGCGTATTTGAAAGTTTCTTCCCCAACGGCAAACCCCGTAGCCGCATTGCTTATAAAAATGGGGAGTACGAGGGCAAACTTGAGTTTTGGTTTGCCAATGGGATAAAAGAGCAAGAAAGTAGCATCATCAATGGCGAGTCGCAGGGGGATTACAAAATTTGGCATCCGAATGGGCAACTGGCTTTTTCTCAAAATTATAAAAATGGGATCGAAAATGGCCTGCGCCAACGCTGGTACAGTAATGGTAAACCGTGGACCTATGCCAATTTTCAAAACAATAAATTGATTGGCGAGCTGAAAATGTGGTTTGAAAACGGCAAACTAGAACGCCAAGGTTATTATCGTAATGGCGTTCGTCATAACAGTTATAAAATTTGGTATGACGATGGGCAACCTGAAGCGGTGCTTCAGTACGATTTAGGCAAAATTACCCAAGCCCAGTGTTGGAATGTAGATGGTAGTCAAATGAACCAACAAGCCTGCAATAAATTATATAAAGATGAAGATTAATTCATTTGTCTGGCTAACTTTATGAATCTGCTAAGCTGCGTTTAGACTGAAACACGGTCACGCCCCGCAGCTTTGGCTTTAAATAATGCTTGGTCTGCGCGCTCTAATAAATCGATCCAGCTTTTGGCACCCACTGCAACACCAATACTCACCGTCACCATGAGATCTGCTTCGTCTTCTGCCAAATTGAAATTCACATGCTGAATATCATGCCGTATGGTTTCGGCAATGTGCTGGGCTTTGAGCATATCAATCCCCTCGATCAGGACTAAAAACTCATCTCCACCATATCGCACCACCAAGTCGGATGAACGAATATGTTGTCGTAATTGATTGGCAACATGTTGAATCACCAAATCGCCGACAATATGCCCATAGCGATCATTCACCTGTTTAAAGTGATCAATATCAATCACGATCAGTGCTGTATGTAAAAAGCCTGAATTTTGGCTGTCGCGAAATTTAATATATTCATCTAAGGCAAAACGATTGGCGACATTGGTGAGTGAGTCAGTATTGGCAATATGTTTAAGCTGAAATTCAAAGGCATCACGTTGTTCTAGCATATTTTCAATATGCTGAATGGCATCAAATAAACTGAGATAACCTACTTTGGCAGGTTCAATCACGCCTTGATCCATTTGTCGGTGCCGAGCCAGTTTAAATAACTGATTACGAGCACGAATTAAAGGTTCAAACACCCATTTCTTGGCATAGAACATCGTTAATAATGCAGTCAGTAATGACACGAGCGAGACAAAAAGCGTGAAAATCAATTTATTTCGCGCTTCACGTTGTTCATCCGCAGCTACTTTGAGACTGTAATCTAAAATATAACTTTGCAATTCCACCACTGTGACAAATTTATTGACCATTGCATCAGTGAGCTGGGTGCCATCCATGTGATAACGCTGATGTTGAAGAATTTTTTGAGCCAAACCATCAATAATTGGCAAACCTTTATCTAAAAATTCCGTTCGTACCGCATGATGTAACTGTTTAAACTCGGGTGTTTTGTCATGTTCGGACTGCACGACATTGATCAATTCCCATAGATAGCGTGTTTGACGCTGGGTTTGTAAACTCCGCGCTAAATTTTGCTCTGGAATTTCCTGTTGAAATGATACCGCAGCCATAATATTTGATGCGACTCGTCCCGCCTGATCACGTAATTCTGCCAGTAATAAAATCAGCGTGTAATAATTCGATACACGGGTATCTTTACCATGTGAATGATTGACCAATTTCTGCATGGCAATATAGCTTTGATCCCAAGCTTGGAACATCGCCAAAATGGCATGATCCAATTTTTTAGCGTCACGCTGTTGTGTCGGCAGCGCAATATATTGATCGACCGTTTTGCGACCCTGCAACAAATATGGATATAAATTGGACTCTAACTGCTGGGCGATCGGTGCAAAGCCCGTTTCTTTTAAAACTTTCAGTGTATCTTGATATTGCCGATCAACGCCTTGACGATATTCAGCCAACTCAATAATTTTTTGCTCACGCTGAAGACCTTGACTCGACATTGCACTGTTAGCTGGCGCACGTTCACGAGAAATTTGGTTGGTTAAATCTGCCACCATTTTTAGCATCTGAATTTCTTTCAGCGCTTGAGCATTTTTGAGGTAGTTTTGATAACTGCTCACAATCAGTGGAACACTAATAAATACGATAGACAAGACGATTACTAGCATCGCAAGTTGCAAGCGCTTACTAATATGCTCTGTTCGTAATGTTTCCATCTATTTTATGCCCCACACTTGTTGCATACCCCAACCCACTTATCAACTAAACGCGGGAATATTTAAATTAATGATCAATAATTTATTAATTTATAAAATGAACATTTATACAGCTAAATTCTATACAAATGTGTTGAATCTGTCACATTTTTATCATTTTAAAACGAGATAATTTGCTAAAAAACAGCAACATATTTGAAAGGAATAAATTTTTTTATGAACTTGCTTAAATAAATATTTACAATTGCAATAAATTGGTGCAGAATGCACCGTATTAGGGCACACTAAATTTCTTCCTCAGCAGAATATTTTAGTTTCCCGAAAATTTTGGCTAAAAAATCCTGATTTTCCATGAAAATCAGGATTTTTTTGTCTGGACCTACTGAACTCGATGATAAATTCAATAATATATGCACCATAAAAGGGCATTTATTTTTATTCCATCTCCGTTTTATCTATAATCTTTGCGGTAAAGTTCCATTTTTAGACAAAAAAAAAGCCCAACCTTGGGGAAAGCTGGGCGAATAAAAAACAAATGATGGAGAATCAGGGTCAAAGTCACACTTTTAAACTGTGTGACGACTCGATTGGCAAATTATGAATCAAATAAAACCTGATGTAAAGCCAAGTATTTCACAAGGATATTAAATTTATCACTAAGATATTCATTTAAGTGAAGTAGACCTCAGATTTAAAACAAAAACGTCCATTTACTATGCAAATAAACAGTTTTTGCCCAACAATTCGGCAGTCAAAGCCGCAATTTATCTCTTCAAATGCGTGAAAAGCGTTAGAATTTACCCACTACAATAAATGTTATTTTGAATTAAAATAACAATAATAATTGTTATTTCAGATTGAAAAGTTGTGTATTTTTTCAAGTGTATTTTTTTAATTAAGAATTTAATCAAACTTACTTAATTGTTCTCAATGATTTTTTTTCAGTGACTTATTAGTTAGAGTAAAAACTGAATTTCTTATTATGAAATAAAGATCTGAGTCAGAGACTGAATAATAACCTTTAGGATCATTGACTTAATATATTGTTACAATACAATGCTCAATGTTTAATCCATTTGTAACAACTGGTAGAAAATCATGAAAAAACTCGGTTTAGCCACTGCTTTATTATTAGCCATGACCGGTGCTCAAGCTTACCAATTTGAAGTTCAAGGCCAAGCAGAATACATCGACACAACTACAAATGACAAAGATTTCATTGGTGGTGTTCAAGGTACTTACTACTTCAAAAATGTTGACTCTACAAAAGGTCCTTTAGCAGAAGCTGCATTCTTAAACCAAGCTTCTAACGTAGCTGTTGCTTACAACTACGGCGAAGTTGGTTCACAAGGTGTTGACGTAGTTGCTCATAACTTTGGTGCTAAAGCTGAAGCTTATGTTCCAACTAAAGTTGTTCCTGTATATGCAAGCGCGTCTTACAGCCACACTATTTTAGATTCTAAAAACCAAGCATCTAAAGTATTAGAAGACAACGGCGACCGTTATGCATTAGAAGTTGGTGCGCTTCCAACTCAAAACTTCTTAGTTGCTGTTGGTTACACTAGCGTTGCTGACCAAGCTGCTGTTGACGCGTTCAACGTTATGGGCAACGGTGTTGCTAAAGCTGCTGCAGAAGCTGCGACTATTGGTCAAGACCAAGACGCTATCACTGCACGTGCTAAATATGTTGGCGCAATCGACGACACTAACATGGCAATTGGTTTCGAATCAGGCATCATCTACGGTGATGACACTGCTTACCAATTCAAAACTGATCTTTTCGTAACTCCTAAATTAAGCGTTGGTGCTTCTTACGCTGAATCTAGCTTTGCTGGTACTCCAGACTCAGCTTGGGGCGCGAACGTAAACTACTTCATCACTCCTGCTGTTGCAGTTGGTGCTAGCTATGTAAATGCTAACTATGAAGCAGCTAAAGCGACTGAAACAAGCTTTATCGGCGACACTCAAACTGTTGGCGTAAACGCTAAATTCCGTTTCTAATTCATATTAGATACTGAATACCAAAAAGGACGCATTTGCGTCCTTTTTTTTCCTGCCATTATTTGTCTTTGGGCTCATGGCGTTCCGGTAAATGGGCAATATATTGCAATGCAATTAAGCGTGAAACGATGAGAGCCAAATACATCACCCCACAGAACATTTGAAGCATAGCCAAGACCCGTGCAGGCGCACTCACAGGCATGAGATCCGACAAGCCCGTGGCAGACTGCAAACTAAAACTTAAAAATAATAAATCTAACCACGACTGCATGCCCGGCTCTGCAGGATTTACAAAACTATCCGGATAAATCAGCTGACAAATACTATAGAGAAAAGCAAAACCCCATGCGATGAGGGTAAATACTGCCCCTGCTGCAAAAAGTTCATCTTTGGTTAAATAGCGATCGGCAAACATATAGCGTAATAAGCCATAGGCTGCACTAAAATACGCACAGGCTTCAAAACCATGCGCAATAATTTGAATATTCGGATGATTTACACCGAGCATAATCAAAGTAGAAAACAATACGGCGCAGCCAACAAAACTCAGTCCTAGAATCGTAAACATTGGAGTTTGGCGAATCACTTTGGCAATGATCAATAGTACCGACACCCCAAGTACCCAAATTAGCGCACGAAAAGACAGACTTTCTCGGGTAATCGCGGTTAAAACCAAGATCAGAAACTGCACCAGTAACAGCCATGCTGAGGGTAAAAGTCTAAAGCTTCTCCAAAAATCCACGAATCCTTGCATTATGTTCAATCTCTATATTTTTTTATCATGCGCTGAAATGATCAATCTGAAGCATCATCAACTGATTGATTTTAAATTAGCATGAAGCAAGTTTCTTCTACTGCAAAGATTTGTTGAGCGTGTCCTGAAAAACATCACATATGCCTACTGTTCTGCCTCAGTTTTTTTATCACCTATGAGCCTCAAAAAGCCTATTGTAAGTTTCAGCATTCAGGCGCACATTTAAAGAAATCTCCTACGTGGTAGATTTAATTATGAAAAAACATCTCGTATTTGCTCCCCTCTGTCTGCTCATGCTCTCTGCCTGTACACAAAACAGTCCGCTCCTCAAAGGCCATGAAAATTATGTGGGGACTTGGCAAAACAACCACAGTGAATTAGTGATCAAATCGTCGGGCGAAGTGACGTATTACCATCAAGAACATACTGAAAAAAGTATTGCCAACCAAACCTTCAGTGGTGCTGAACAGTCGCGAATAAAAGCCCATTTGAGCAGTTTTGGTGATCAGAGCTTTAGCATCGGTCAGGATAATTTCTCTCAACAATTCACCATTCAGCGCTCGCCTTATCAAGATGATCAAGGCCATTGGAAAATGTCGATCAATGGAGAAAATTATACACGCAAATAGGACAGAGATTTGTCTACAAACCTCTGCGTCATATCATTCACTAAATATAAAAAAAGCCCCTTATTAGGGGCTTTTTAGGCGATTCAGATTAGTGATCTGAAGCACCAGAGATACCAATACCAGTTTGTGAACGTACATACTGTGCATCGAATGCTTTACGCTCAGCTTGTGCTTGTGCTGAATTATCAGTCACAGAGAACAACCAGCAGCAGATGAATGCTAATGGCATTGCAAAGATTGCAGGACCATTGAACGGGTTAATTGGTGTTTCAGAAATACCAAATGTATCTACCCAAACTGCTTTAGATAAGATAATTAGGGTCACTGCTGTAAGCAGACCTACTAAACCGCCAATCACTGCGCCGCGAGTGGTCAAGCCTCTCCAGAACATAGACAATACAAGTACTGGGAAGTTTGCACATGCTGCTACAGAGAATGCCAAGCCAACCATGAATGCAACGTTTTGTTTCTCGAACAAGATACCTAAAATCATCGCGAAGATCGCAAGACCTAAAGTCGCGATTTTAGACATACGAAGTTCAGATTCTGGCGTTGTTTGACCTTTCTTGAATACGTTTGCATACAAGTCATGTGAAATAGCTGAAGCACCAGACAATGTTAGACCTGCAACAACTGCAAGAATCGTTGCGAATGCCACCGCTGAAATGAAGCCCATGAACAAATCACCGCCTAATGCATCAGATAAATGCACCGCAGCCATGTTGTTACCACCAACAAGCTCTAGCTTGCCAGTTACCGCCATTTTTGCAACATCAAGGAATTGTGGGTTGTTTGAAACGTAAAGGATCGCACCAAAACCAATGATGAAAGTCAGTAGGTAGAAGTAACCAATGAAACCTGTTGCTACAACCACTGATTTACGCGCTTCTTTGGCATCTTTAACCGTGAAGAAACGCATTAAGATGTGTGGTAAACCTGCTGTACCGAACATTAATGCCAGACCTAGAGAGATCGCATCAATTGGGTTTGCAGCCAATTTACCAGGCCCCATAATATTGCCCGCTTCTGCCAAAGTCACTTCGTGAACTTTAGAGAAAACTTGAATAGATTGTGAGAACATTTCAGAGAAGCTGAAGCCCACGCCCTTCATGACCATGAATGCCATGAACGTTGCGCCAGAAAGTAGCATCACTGCTTTAATGATCTGTACCCAAGTCGTTGCCAACATACCACCGAAGATTACATACGCCATCATCAGTAGACCAACGATCACAACCGCAATGTTGTAGTTCAAACCGAATAGTAGTTTGATTAACTGGCCTGCACCCACCATCTGTGCGATTAGGTAGAACGCTACAACCACCAGCGAGCTCATTGCTGCCAATGTACGTACTGGTTTTTCAGCCAAACGGAACGATACAACGTCAGATAAGTTGAATTTACCTAAGTTACGCAGACGCTCTGCTACTAAGAACAATACAATTGGCCAACCCACCATAAAGCCCAATGAATACAGCAAGCCATCAAAGCCTGAACTGAATACCATTGCGGAAATACCGAGGAACGATGCTGCTGACATATAGTCACCGGCAATCGCTAGACCATTTTGGAAACCTGAAATACCACCACCAGCAGTATAGAAATCTGCAGTGTTGGTAGTTTGTTTTGCAGCCCATTTAGTAATTAGCAGCGTAAAACCTACAAAGATGGCAAACATGATAATTGCGTGCCAGTTGGTCGCTTGCTGCTGTGCTTCACCTAAATCTGGTCCTGCCATTGCCATGCTTGACATGAGCAGAGCGGGAGCCGCCAGTGCTGTTGCTTTCAATGAATTCCATTTCATCTTAGTGAAGTCCTTTTTCTTGAGTAATTGCTTCTACTTCACGCATTGCTTCTTCGTTTAATGCATCTAATTTATTATTTGCAATGTACGAATACACACCACAGAGCAGGAATGACAATACAATAATGCTCAAACCTAATGGCATACCAATCGTGGTTACACCACCACTCACGGATTGCATCAAGAACTCTTTGTTATAGCCCACAAGTAGCATGAAGCCGACATAGACCACCAACATGATGATCGTCAAAGTCCAGCTCAACTTACTTTTACGGCTAACCATTTCCTTAAATTTTGGATTCTGTAGAATTTGTTCTACCTGTCTCTCATCCATAATGTTCTCCTTACGCCGAACCTTGGCGCGCAATTTTCTAATTCGAATTATTTCGAAGCTAAACTTACCAATGTTCCTTATCTCTTGTAATTTAGACTTTGGTCGTTAAATTTTAGCAATAACCTCCCTAAGCCTATGGATGCGTTATCATTAAGCGAGAATTAATATGCTGCAGGCTCTATGAATAGTTGGCTTATCGTCGGGGTATTGGCCCTTTACATCGCATTACTCTTTGTATGTGCATTCTTTGGTGAAAAGCATGCCAGTAGGCTCAGTACTCGCGGCAGAATGCTTCTCTTTAGTCTAACTTTAGGGGTTTACTGTTCATCTTGGACGTTTTATGGCGCAACAGGTGCCGCGGTTCGTGAGGGCATTATTTTCCTGCCGATCTATCTAGGACCGCTGCTATTTGTTGCGCTCGGCTATGATATTTGGCGACGTTTAGGCCGTGTCCGTCAGCATCATGCCATTTCATCGATTGCCGACTTTGTAGCAGCACGATATGGTAAAAGTGGCCCCTTAGCGTCATTAGTCACGATCCTTGCCGTGATTGCCATTATTCCCTATTTAGCCTTGCAACTACGTGCAATTGCCCTAAGTGCAACGGTCATTTTAGAACCGACCGCTGGTCTGACCGGCACCACCAATAGTGTGCTGTTTTTGACTGGTGTATTGGCGATTTTGGCGATGATGTTTGGGACACGACAGATTGCCAATACTGAACAGCACGGCGGCTTAATGTTGGCTGTGGCATTTGAGTCTTTCGTCAAGCTGTTTGCACTACTTGCAGTCGCATTTTTCTTTGTTTTTGAATCACCTGAAAACATGGCTCAAATCAGCCATGACATCAACACCACCTTTAAAGATGTTCAGCTCAAAGGTGTGCCAGAAAGCTTTTGGATTCAAACTTTATTGGCTGCATTAGCGATTATTTGTCTACCACGTCAGTTCCATGTCGCGGTGGTTGAACTGCGAGATGAAAAGCATATCCGTGGTGCTCGTCGTTGGTTTGCCATTTATCTGATTTTAACTATTATCGCGATCATCCCGATTGCCAGTTGGGCGCTGCATGCAGCACCTGCCTACTTGGCAATCCCCGATGTTGCTGTGCTCTCACTGCCTTTGAGTTATAACCAAGACTGGTTGACCTTACTTGCATTTCTCGGTGGTTTTTCAGCTTCGACAGGTATGCTGTTGGTGTCGTCAGTGGCCTTGTCGATTATGCTCAGTAATGACTTGATCATGCCTGCACTGTGGCGTACACGCTTATTGTCACGTCATGACAAACGCCTACCACTCGTACTGAAATTCACACGTCGTGTATGTATTTTAGCGGTCATGTTATTGGGCTTCTTGTTCTTCCATTTCTTCAATGACATTGACCAATTATCGGTATTTGGCCTATTGGCCTTCAGTGCTGTGGCACAGTTTGCACCGGCGTTAATTGGTGGTTTATATTGGCGCGGCGGAAGTAAGCAAGGCGTATATGCAGGTCTGTTGGTCGGCTTTGGCATGTGGGCTTATACCCTGTTATTACCAACCGTATTGCGTAGCCTGCCTGAACAATTTAAAACATTTACCGAAAATCTTTTAAGTCAGGGTCCGCTAGGCTTGAGTTGGTTACGTCCTGAAGCACTGTTAGGGTTTGAATCTTTCGATCCACTTACCCATGGCGTAGTTTGGGCACTCGGTTTAAATATCACCCTCTATATTTGGATTTCCCGCGTCTTCCGTCCAAGTGTTGCCGAGCAAATTCAGGCCGAAAGTTTCTTTTATTATGAAACCAAGCCCCTCCCGGCTCAAAGTACATCAAACGACATCAGCTATATTCACCATGATGTGGCACGCTTAAAAGTAGGTGATCTGATTACTTTGGCAAAACGCATTACCGGTGAAGGTCCAACTATGCGCGCCTTCAACCAGTTCTGCGCACAAAACAATGTCGTTTTGAATGAAAATAGCAGCGCCAACGGCATGTGGTGGCGTTTTACCGAACAGTATCTTGCCGGCACCATCGGTGCGGCATCTGCCCGTACCCTACTCACCACAGCCATGGTCAATAATGGTTTAGCACTCGGTCAGGTCGCAAATATTCTTGACCAAGCCTCACAGTGGCAGCGCTTTAACCAAAACCTGATCATGACCATGATCGACCATATGACTCAAGGTGTGTCCGTGGTTGATGAAAATATGTGTTTGGTGGCATGGAATAATCAATACCTCAAACTGTTTGATTATCCAAAAGACATTGTCTATGTCGGTTGCCCAATTTCAGACTTGATTCGTTATAACGCTGAACGCGGCGAATGTGGTCCCGGTTCAGTCGAGGAACATGTGCGTAAACGCATGCATTGGATGCAAGTCGGCAGCGCACACGAATTTGAACGGATTCGTAAAGATGGCCGTGTAATTCAGATGCGTGGTAATCCGATCGAAGGCGGCGGTTTCGTGACGACCTTTGCCGATATTACCGCATTCCGTGAAAATGAAGCATTGCTTGAAGGGCGTGTGCAAGATCGTACCCAACAGTTGGCAGATGCCCTGTCCGAACAACAATTGGCACGTGAACAAGCCGATAAAGCCAATATGTCGAAAAGCCGCTTTATCGCTGCCGCAAGCCATGACTTATTGCAACCGATGCATGCTGCGCGTCTGTTTAGTACCGCCCTCGAGCAAAGCGTACAAAATGACGATGATCGTAAAACGCTTCAGCAACTAGATCGTGCGCTGCATGGTGCGGAAAGTATGCTCTCTGCCCTATTGGACATTGCACGACTCGAAGGTGGAACCATTCAACCAAAACGTCAGCCTTATCCGCTGCATGACTTACTCAGTGATCTTGAACTTCAATTTAAATCGATTGCGGCACAGCGTAATATCAAACTGACCGTACACGATGCTCAGTTCTGGATTGACACCGACCCACAGTGGATTCGTCGTATTATTCAAAACTTCGTCAGCAACGCCCTACGCTATACGGCACGTGGTCGTGTGGTTGTCGGTGTGCTACGTTCAGCACGTCCAGGACATATTCGTATTGGCGTTTGGGATACAGGTCCTGGGATCGCGGAAGAACAACGCATTAAGTTGTTCCAAGAGTTCGAACGCTGTGGACATACCTCTCCATGGGGCGAACAAGGTCTGGGCTTAGGTTTAGCCATCGTGCAACGCATGACCAGCCTACTCGACTATCCGGTGCATGTGTTCTCAGAACTTGGTCATGGTTCGTGTTTTATGATTGAAGTGCCTGTGGTCGCTGCGCCAAAAGTGGTCGCTGCACCGACTCAAGCGGTTCCGCTGAAGACCAAAGCCTATAAGATTCTGTGCTTAGACAATGATGAAACCATTTTGGAAGGGATGTCGACCTTACTGACCAAATGGGGCTATCAAGTCTTTAAAGCCACTGAACCTGAACAGGCCATGGAGTTGATTCAACAAGAAAATATTCAAGTTTGGTTGGTTGACCAACACTTGAATAACAACAAGATCGGTCTCGACTTTATTTTAGATAACCGTCAGGAAAATGTCCCTGTGGCGCTGATTACCGCAGATTCTGATCCTGAACTACCGCAACGTCTAAAAGAGTTAAACATCGTCTTACTGAAAAAACCATTGAAACCGGCTTCACTGCGTTCATGGTTATCTGGTTTAAAAATTTCAAATCAGTAGCGTTGTTACAGGACATCGCTCTGTGAAAAGTAGCCCATTTCATTCACATGAAATGGGCTTTTGTTTACCTTGCTTTTACTTAAACTTACCTAACTGGCAAAAAAATTTGTCTCAACGGCAAGACCATTCAAAATAGCCCCGATATTTCGTCTATTTATTAGCCATAAATATCAAATTAAGATTGCCTATGGCAAAAGATATCGAATGCGTGAGTGAACACTTGTACACTTAGTTACAATTAAAAATCTATTTGATTTAAATCATATTTTTATAACCAAAAATAAAAACTAAAACTTTAGTCGTATATTTAGCTGCGGCCGTTCGTTTTAAAAATATTCATAAGAAGTTGATCAGTTTCAAGCCAATTCAAGAAGCGTCATAACTCAACACTTGAGAAGCTGATCTCCCCCGCATATTAGGAGTGATCTTGTGAATATTTCAGAAACAATGCCGCATGGTTTTGATCAAAATCTACAGTTTCATCGTCAGTATGGTGCCAATGCCATTTTGCCAGAGATCGATTGGCGTCAGCTATTTAAGTTCAGCAAATTAAGTGATGTGCAAGTCGAAGCGTTGGAAACACTCTATCGCAGTGCCGTTCCTCTCGCGTTACAAGTGTTTGATGAACTGAATTTTGATGTCTTTGCGCCGAATGCCTACAAACCTCAAGGCCTTGGCTTATTCGATCGACTGGCAGAGCAAGAAGACCTACTGCTGCAAAATTTAGAAGCAGAATCCAATGGCTTGGGTTTGGACACCCGTCATCAGATTTGGAGCATGCTACTGCGTGGTGGTGCGGTTTTGGTGTTTAAAGCGTGGCTCGGTAAAGTCAAAACCGACAAAAACCAGCTGGATAAAACACAGTTTGATGAATTATCTGATTTACTGTTTATTAAAACAGCGCCATTTGAATTGGCACAACGTTTGAATGTCGATGCCAACTCCAAGCAAGACCATATCTTCCTGATGTATGACAATGATGTTTATCTGGATCGTTTTAACAGCTTAGAAACTGCAGCCCTATTTGTGGATTTGGGTGTTTATGATGCGGCTTTCCTGAGTTTACGTGATGACCGTGTCGCGGATTATCTCAAAGCGCGCGGCTATGTGTCCGATGAACAAATTGATGAATTACAATGTGCGCTCAACCCTTTGTACTGTACCGATCTGACGCCTAAGCAAGACTATATTGCTTAAGTTGAAGTAGTTTGTTTAAGTCATTGTTAAGTTGCATTGCTCTATTGCTTTTAAACCGCATATAAAGACCTAACAGCATTTACACCGAAATGATCGAGCGCCAGCATTAGCGCTTAAACAGCATAAAAAAAGACCTCCATCGTGGAGGTCTTTTTTTATGGAAAAAATCCTTAAATTTTCTTTTCTTCAATATTCAATGCATTAATTGCCAATACGGCTTGAGTTCGGTTTTGTACGCCCAACTTACGGAAAATCGCCGTCACATGTGCTTTGATGGTTGCTTCAGATACATCTAACTCATAGGCAATTTGTTTATTCAACAAACCTTCCGCCACCATCATCAACACGCGGAATTGTTGCGGTGTTAAAGACTGAATACGTTCTGCCAATGCCGTTTCATCTGCAGCACGTGGATCAAAGTTCATATTGGCAGGTAAATTTGGTGGCAACCAAATCTCGCCTTCTAAGACTTGACGAATCGCTTCACCAATGTGGCTCGGATGCGCAGATTTTGGAATATAACCCATCGCGCCATGTGCAATCGCACGTTGGATAATCGACGCTTCTTCATGCGCAGAGACCACAATGATTGGAATCGATGGATATTGTGCGCGAATATGCACCAAGGCAGAAAAGCCTGAAGCACCTGGCAAGTTTAAATCCAATAACACAAGATCAGGCTCAGGGCCATTTTCAAGACGTTCATAGCATTCATTGACTGCTGCAGTCTCATGAATTTGCGCCTGAGGCAAACTATAACGAACCGCCTGAATTAAAGCATGACGAAACAGCGGGTGATCATCAACGATTAAAATATTCATAAGCAACGTGAGAGATCTTGTGCACAATGACCCTATTCTAACCACACATGCTATGTGAAGGATATGCAAGAACTTATTTTTTTGCATTTAAAATGTAGATTTTCACCTAAAATGCGTCTTTTTTCACATTTTCTATAAATCTTTAAATCTAATCATATTTTCATATAAATTTTATCAACACAGTAAAAATGCTTATATCTAAGCATTATATGTTGAAATATCAACAGTTTAAAATTTGATATTTCACGAATCTTGTGGTTTTTCCAACATATCTAAAAATCAGATAACTTTTCTGATTTTCGTTATTTTACAGTGATCCACCCATCGGGATTAATAAAAGGCATTCCGAGAAACCACACTTTTAGGTTTAAAAAATGTCTCAAGTTAATCTACAAAAACCCCTGAATATTGTTGCTGTGTCAGGTGGTCTAAACAATCCATCTAAAACTGAAGCTTTGGTACAAGCTATTGTTGATGAACTCGGTGATGCAACTCCAATCAATGTGCATTTTATTAAGTTTAGTGAAATTGGCAATTTATTAGGTGGCGCGATTTACCGTAACCAATTGCCACAACGTGTACAAGATGACCTTGCTGCTGTTGAAGCTGCTGATGCACTGATTGTTGGAACACCAGTTTACCGTGCTTCATTTACAGGCCTGTTTAAACACTTCTTTGACTTTGTCGAACAAACTGCATTGGTCGATGTACCTGTCTTGCTTGCAGCTTCGGGTGGTTCTGAACGCCATGCCTTAGTGCTTGAACATCAACTGCGTCCACTATTCAGCTTCTTCCAAGCGCAAACATTACCAATTGGTGTGTATGCAACTGATAAAGACTTCACGCCTAAATACACCATTCACAGTGAATTATTACGTGACCGTATTACCCTTGCAGTAGCACGTGCACTGCCGATTTTGGAATGGGCTCCAGCCAAAGGTCAGCGTGCTGAAGTGGTGAAAGCCAAGTCTCAACAAGCCAACCAAAACTTGGGCATTAATAAACAAATCGAGCAAGAAGAAGTCCTTCCTTCTGCAGCCGTTCCAAGTTTGGATGCCGCTGAAGCTCGACTGCATAGTAAAAAGCCAAAAACGCAAGTGGCCTAAACACCACAGCATAACAATTCGATCCCGAGGGTTTGCAAAATGTCAGTACAAGAAAAAAACATTACATTTGCGTACTGGGTACCAAACGTCAGTGGTGGTTTGGTGGTCAGTAATATTGAACAGCGTACCGATTGGAGCTACGACTATAACGTGCGTTTGGCACAAGCTGCAGAAAAAAGTGGCTTTGATTATGCGCTGACTCAAATTCGTTTTACCGCAGGCTATAACGCGGAAAATCAACACGAATCGGTTAGTTTCAGCCATGGAATTTTGGCCAAAACTGAAAAACTCAAAGTCATTGCAGCGATTTTACCCGGCCCTTGGAAACCAGCTCTGGCTGCGAAACAATTGGCGACCATCGATCATCTCACCAATGGCCGTATTGCGATTAATGTCGTGAGTGGTTGGTTCCGTGGTGAGTTTGATGCGATTGGAGAAGAATGGCCCGAGCATGATCAACGCTATGCGCGTTCTGAAGAATTCATTCGTAGCCTAAAAGGCGTTTGGACGCAGGATAACTTTAGTTTTGATGGTAAATACTATCAATTTAAAGACTACACCCTATCTCCAAAACCGGTGCAAAAACCGCATATCGAGATCTTTCAAGGTGGCAGTTCACGTGCAGCACGTGACATGGCATCCCGTGTTTCCGATTGGTACTTCACCAACGGCAATAGCCCTGCTGAGTTGAAAAAGCAAATCGATGATATTCGTGAAAAAGCCAAAGCCAACAACCATCAGGTCAAAATCGGGGTGAATGCCTTCATTATTGCCCGAGATACGGGGGAAGAAGCCCAAGCGGTGCTTCAAGCGATTATCGACAATGCCAATACCGAAGCGGTCAATGCCTTTGGCGATGCAACTCGTGAAGCAGGTGCATCCACCAAAGAAGGCGAAGGAAACTGGGCAAAATCTACTTTTGAAGATTTGGTTCAATATAACGACGGCTTTAAAACCAATCTGATTGGCACGCCACAACAAATTGCAGAACGCATTGTGGAACTCAAAAGTGTAGGCGTCGATTTGGTTCTCTCAGGTTTTCTCCACTTCATTGAAGAAGTGGAATACTTTGGCGAAAAAGTGTTGCCACTGGTTCGTGAACTGGAAGCTCAACAGCAGCAAGTTGTGCAGGCTAAATCAGCATAATTGTTGATGCAGTCACAGCTCATGTAATCAGCATAATAATCACAACCGGCTCACTTCACTTTCCTCCCCTAAGGCTCGGCTTAGGGGATTTTTTATCGCCAGTCCAATTTAAAGACATGCTCTGTTTCTACAAAACGAGCGGAATTGTAAACAAAGAAAAAGC
This sequence comes from Acinetobacter sp. YH12098, assembly GCF_013419235.1. Taxonomy (NCBI): domain Bacteria; kingdom Pseudomonadati; phylum Pseudomonadota; class Gammaproteobacteria; order Moraxellales; family Moraxellaceae; genus Acinetobacter; species Acinetobacter sp. YH12098. The sequence goes on along the minus strand of NZ_VPAO01000003.1, from coordinate 49,436 downwards.
CCGACATCCTGTCGGGCTTTTTCTATATGGATACTTAAGCATGACTCCTGTCTTGCTTCACAGTCCTGATGGTGAACACTTTGTTATTGTTTTATGTTCCGGAACGTCCTGTTCCTGTATGAGTTCATCTTAGGTAAAATTTAAAAGTACGCCTAGCGTCAAAAACTTCGTTACTTGTACGCTTAAGCTGACAAAATTGTGCGCAATCGGTTAACTTAAACCATAGATATTATATGGTTTTTTATAAAAATCGATATTTTTTTAAATGGTTTTATCACCAATAGACACCCCGTAATTCCTATGATATTTCCAACAAAACACGAGGCAATAAATATGCAACTGGTTTGGTTTCGACAAGATTTAAGACGACGTGACCATAGCGCACTGTGGCAGGCGACACAGTCTGGTCCAACGATTGCCTTTATTGCGCTTTCTCCTGAACAATGGGCAAGGCATGACGATGCCCCCATTAAAATCCATCGCTATCTTGCCCAACTGGAACTTTTGCGACAGCAATTGGCTGAGCTAAATATTCCACTGATTATTCAGCATATTCCCCATTGGTCAGACATCGCCACTGAGCTATTAACCCTATGTACTCAGCTCAATATACACACTGTTCATGCACATATTGAACATGGTGTGAATGAACTTAAACGAGACCGCGAAGTACAACAGTTATTAGAACAGCAGCACATCTCTGTTGAGCTGTACCATGACCGCACCCTGTTTCCTGTTGGCGGTATTCGCAATCAATCTGGACATCCTTATCAAGTTTTCGGTGCATTTAAGAAAAATTGCTACGAAAAATTGAGCATCAGTCTGCCTACTTGTTATCCCACTATTGAAGCCCAAGCGGCTCTCGAACCGCATCCGCTGTGGCAAAATCAATTTGATTTACGTCCTTTTTATCCCACATCGCTGTTAGCTGCTCAAATCGAGCTTTGGCCGATTGGAGAAGATCACGCAATACAGTGCTTAGATGAATTTATTGAACAACATCTGCATCGTTATGCTGATGATCGGGACTTTCCTGCGCTCAATGGAACCAGTCGAATTGGCATGTATTTAAACTTGGGCATCTTGTCTATTCGCCAATGTCTGCAAGCCCTGTTTCGTGAACAAGGCGGCTATTTCCAGATCAACCACAGAGGACAACAAACGTGGCTCGATGAGCTGCTTTGGCGTGAATTTTACCAGCACATTTTATTTGACTACCCGCAAGTTTCTCAGCACCAGCCGTTTCAAACCAAAACCTTAAAAATAAAATGGCGCCATGCACCACAAGACTTTGCTGCGTGGCAATACGGCCAGACGGGCATTCCGATCGTCGATGCAGGGATGCGTCAACTACTGGCTACGGGTTGGATGCATAATCGGGTGCGGATGATTTGTGCCATGTTCCTTAGTAAGAATCTACTGATCGATTGGCGGTTGGGGGAGCAATGGTTTATGCAGCACCTTGTCGATGGCGACTTAGCGGCCAATAATGGCGGTTGGCAATGGTGCGCCTCGACGGGTACAGATGCTGTACCTTATTTTCGAATTTTTAACCCGATCAGCCAATCTCAGAAATTTGATCCGAATGGGGATTATTTACGTCAATGGCTACCTGAACTGGCAGATTTGGATGCCAAACAAATTCACCAACCCTTTGCCAAAAATCCTCAACTGGAATTGAATTACCCTCAACCGATCGTCGATATAAAGCAGTCTCGCTTAACTGCAATTGAAACATTCCGAGCATTGTAGATATTGCCAAGATCGAACTGCTAGGGATCAAAACGCTGTACTGAAATGGTCACTCTAAGGCATAGCCGATCGGTCGTTTTGTCCCTACAATACAGAAAACGCAAATCATTTTAGAGACGCTCACATGTATACAGGCATCGTGCAAGGTTTAGAAAAAGTCTTAGACATTCGTCAAGGCAATGGCTTCACAACCTTGGTGATTTCAAATCATCAGAATTTTTTTCATGATGTCTTTATCGGGGCAAGTGTAGCGATTAATGGCGTGTGTTTAACGGCCACACATATTGATTTGGCAGCCAACCAAGTACATTTTGATGTCTCAGATTTGACCAATCAACTCACCACGCTAAAAGCTCTCAAGGCCGGTGATGAGGTCAATGTCGAACGCTCAGCCAAAGTTGGCGCAGAAAATGGTGGTCATAATCTGTATGGTCATATCGAAGGCACAGCCACGATCAAAAACTTAGAACATCGTGGGAAAACCTTTCATCTCGATATTCACATTCCGGCAGGCAATATTAAATATTTCTTTCTCAAAGGTTTTATTGGACTCAATGGTTGCAGTTTGACTGTGAACCGTGTTGATCGTGCCAATAGTGAAATTTCAATCGATCTCATTCCTGAAACACTGCGCCTCACTACATGGAAAAATGTCCAAGTCGGTGATGCCGTGAATTATGAAATTGATCAAACAACGCGAACCTTAGTCGATACCTTAGAAAATATTTATCAGCGTTAAATCGACTGACAGCACATTGCAAAAAAGCCTCCCTTTCGGAGGCTTTTTATTGGCTCATGTGCAATATATGTTTAAGAATAAAAACTTGGATCTGGCACTTTCGCTGTGAGCACCCATTCACCGACCTCCTGATATTTATAATCAATCGGATCGTGTAAGGTTTGGGTACGCACATTGCGCCAGAAGCGATCTAAATTTAGTTTGGCCGTCGTGGCACGTGCGCCCATCACTTGGAAAATATTTTGCGTAATGTATAGCGAGCTATTGGTGGCTGCGATTTTGGCTGTTGCAATCGCAATAGAGACTTCTCCACGTTGTTCCGCCGTCAAAGCTTCACCAATCTCCCAAGCCCATTGCAAACGCTGAACCGCTTTATCTGCCAATAAACGTACACTTTCTAATTGCACATAAAACTCAGCAAAATGCTTTTGAATAAATGGGTCATTCACTGCATTTTCAACCAATGATTTTGACCACGCCTTTTGGTTTTGAACCGTCTGTTTTGCTGTTTCAAAAGCCCCTTCTGCCACCCCTAAAAACAAATGCACAAAGATCAACTGTGCAATCAAAGGACGTAAGCTTGAATACGGTGTACTCAAAGGCCCCGGGTTCAGTAGTAATTCATCTTTGGAAATTTTAACTTGTTCAAAATGGCTACTTCCACTGTCGGTTTGACGTTGTCCCATATTGTCCCAATCGCCGACAAAACTGACGCCTTCACGTGCTGTAGGAATCACCCCGATCAATAATTTTCCATCTTCATTGAAGCCAGAACACAGCAAAATGTCGGAATCCATGGAACCCGAACAAAAACTTTTATCGCCATGAAACACATATTCATGTTCAGACAGTTGCGTCACTGTCGTACGACGGTCCAAAGGGTTTAAGGTGTTGCCCCAAAATAAATGCTCACGTGCAGTCTGTTCAAACCACGGGCCATATTGCTCTGGCTGCGCGAACAACTGTACCGTTGCAATCAATAAATGATGGAAACCATAAACATGCGCCAATGAGCTATCCACTTGAGCAATGGTTTGAATGGTTTTAAAAATCGTCAGCCAATCTGCCCCCTGTCCACCGTATTGTTTTCCAATGGAAAGTGCAAGCAAACCACTTTGACGAATCAAATCACGTTCAGCTTTGGGATTTCCCCCCTGCTTATCACGCTGAGCAGCCGTCGTGGCAAATTCTGCCGCCAGTTTTTGGGCAATATCGATTGGATCTTGAGTCAATGGAATTGAAGCGTTCATATATCTGTCTGATTATTCTGTTACCGTTTTAGCTTAACAAAGTAGAGGCATTCAGCTTATCTCAATGCCTGCAGTCTATATCTGTAAAATCTATATCTCATGAAATCTAAGCCACCTAAATTCAGGCGACTTATAGCTAAGCCTTTTTATACGTCGTATGTTCGGTGGATGAAATGCATCATGAACATCTCTTCTTCCTAATCAACTTTCCTAAGGGAAAGGACGTTCAATATTGCCTTAATAACCCGTCGTATGAGCGATAGTGAACTTTCATCAGAACGCTATCACTCATGCTCAAATTGCTCTTATGACTTCGGATAAACCGTCGCAATCAAATGTTCAACCACTTGAGGTTCTGCCAAGGTCGAAGTGTCGCCTAAAGAGTCCAGCTCATTGGCCGCAATTTTTCTTAAAATACGGCGCATGATTTTACCAGAACGGGTTTTTGGTAAGGCTGGCGCCCAATGCAGTGCATCTGGCGTTGCCACTGGTCCAAGGACTTTTCGTACCCAAGCCACCAGTTCCTGACGCAACTCATCCGTCTCGGCTGTCCCGGCTTGTAAGGTCACAAAGGCGCAAATCCCCTGTCCCTTAATATCATGCGGCATACCCACCACTGCAGACTCTGCCACAGCATCATGTGCAACCAGCGCACTTTCAATTTCAGCCGTTCCTAATCGATGCCCTGAAACGTTCAAGACGTCATCCACACGGCCCGTAATCCAATAGTAGCCAGACTCGTCACGACGTGCGCCATCACCTGTAAAATACGTCCCCGGATAAGTGGAGAAATAGGCTTTAATAAAACGCTCAGGATCACCCCAAATGGTTCGCATTTGTCCCGGCCAAGAATCCTTGATCACCAAATTACCTTCTACGGCGCCTTCAAGTTCATTGCCTTCAGCATCGACAATCGAAGGTTGTACACCAAAGAATGGACGCGTCGCCGAACCCGGTTTTAAATCAGTTGCTCCCGGCAATGGCGTAATCATGAAACCACCCGTTTCTGTTTGCCACCATGTATCCACCACTGGACAGCGGCTTTCACCTACCACGGTGTAGTACCAATTCCATGCCTCTGGGTTAATCGGTTCACCCACCGAACCCAGTAAACGCAAACTACTACGGTCACTTTCTCGGACAAAGGCATCACCTTCTCGCATCATGGCGCGAATTGCAGTCGGTGCCGTATATAAAATGGTGACGTTATGTTTATCGACAATATGTCCCGTGCGTGCCCAACTTGGATATTGCGGCACTCCTTCAAACATCACGGTCGTAGTACCATTCGACAATGGGCCATACAATACATATGAATGCCCAGTGATCCATCCGACATCTGCGGTACACCAAAACACATCATCTTGTTTAAGGTCAAAAACTTCACGGAAAGTACAATTCACATAGGTCAAATAGCCACCCGTGGTGTGCAATACGCCTTTCGGTTTTCCAGTTGAACCTGATGTATATAAAATAAATAGGGGATCTTCGGCATTCATGGATTCAGGTGGACAAATATCATTGACCGACATGATTTCCATGTGATACCACAAATCACGGTCCGCTTTCATTTCGATCGGGTTACCTGTACGGTGCACCACAATGACATTTTGAACCGAAGATGTCCCTTCGATGTCGAGTGCAAGATCGACATTTTCTTTGAGTGGAATCGGCTTACCACCACGCATCCCACAATCCGCAGTAATCACGACTTTCGCCTGACTATCATCGATACGACTTGCCAATGAGTCTGGTGAGAACCCGCCAAAAACCACGCAGTGTACCGCACCAATTCGGGTACAGGCCAACATCGCAATTGCCGCTTCGGGTACCATTGGCATATACAGCACCACACGGTCGCCTTTACCCACGCCATGTTTTTTCAGCACATTGGCAAAACGGCAAGTTTCATCATGCAGTTCTTCAAAAGAAATGATTTTATGCCGTGAAGGATGATCACCTTCCCAAATAATGGCCGGTTTATGTGGATGTTCTTTTAAATGTCGATCGAGGCAGTTGGCACTGACATTCAGTTCACCGTCAGCAAACCACTCGATCTTAAAATCATCTTGCTTAAAATTGGTATTTTTAACTTGGGTAAACGGTTTGATCCAATCGATCTTTTGCGCTTGCTCCGCCCAAAACTCATCTGGTTGTTCAATTGATTTTTGATAACGCTCAAAGTACTCCGACTCATTGATGCGCGCGGTTTTTTTAAAACTTTCAGGTACTGGATAGATCTCTTTCATATTGTATTTTCCTTGATCTGATTCATCTCATCACGAGATGCCATGCCACATTTCTACTTTTATAATTTCTGCATCACAGCAGTATGACGATTAATTTTTAATCGCAGCAATCATGCTTTGGTCGTATTATTCTTTCCCATTTAAAGCATATTTTTGAGCAAAATTTCAACAAAAACATGTTTCAATTCAGTATCTGATCAGTTCATTTGAACCTATAATGCAAAGGTAATTTTACTCAGCATTCCGCATTTTTATTCTTCCATACACGTTGAGTTGACCCAAGCATGAATACCCAAGACTCTTCTTTCTTTTCCCGTCAGACGAACACTACATCGGACAATCCCCTGAAACCTGATGGACGTTTTGGTCGACTGAGCATGATTGGTTGGTATGGCTTTCTCAATATCATCAGCTTTTTTGCCATAATCGCTTTAAGCCTTGCCGTGGGTATTTTCAACATCAATACCATGGCGTTAAATGAGCAATTTGTTGGTATATTCACTGGGATATCTGGCCTCGCCTATTTGGCGATTATGATTCTTTACATTTATTTTTATTGTGTCTTTGTCGTCCGTCGACTGCATGACCTCAATAAAGCCGGTTGGTTGCTACTGCTTTTATTTATCCCCGTGATCAATCTATTCTTTATCCTGTATTTATTATTGGCCTCAGGCACACCGACCGTAAATCAATACGGCGCGCCACGCCCTGCTGCAGTTTGGGAAAAAATTCTGGCATGGTTGATGATTTTAATCAGTGTCTTGTCGCTCTTGGCTACAGGTAGCATCACCTCGTATATGATGGGTAGCGGTGAAATTGAATCGCCGACAGAAATCATTCAACAAGGTACTGAATATTTCTAAGCCACTGACCGAATCTGAGCCTGTCTGAATTTTGATACATCTGTTCGCAAGCCTGTAAATGAGGGTTATTTTCGCCACTAATTTCAGGCAAAATAGCGAAAAACCGGAACATTTGGAAAACTCGTGGCTGAAAAAGAAAATGCCTTGAGTGATGTCACTCAAGGCACGACTCAACTTTTGCAAGAGGCAACAGAAAAAACCGCACAAACCGTGCTGGAACATACCTCTAAATATAATGACGCATACTCAACGATCGATAAATTTGTCGATGGATTTTGGGAACGCCTGCCATATATTTGTATCGCATTAATTGTTTTTACGATCTTCTATCTACTGTCTAAACTCTTTAGATTCTTTGTTCGTAAAGCGCTCACTGACCGTTCTTATTCAAAACAAAATCTAGTTTTAGTACTGAACCGTGTGGGTAGCTCAGCCATTATGTTCTTCGGTTTCCTAATTGCAATGGTCATTGCGATTCCTGGGTTCACACCGGGTCAGCTCATGAGTGCATTGGGGATTGGTTCGGTCGCAATCGGTTTCGCGTTTAAAGATATTTTCCAGAACTTACTGTCGGGTATTTTGATTCTCCTCGGTGAACCGTTTAAAATCGGTGACGACATTATTGTGTCAGGCATGGAAGGTACGGTTGAAGATATTCAGATCCGTGCAACCTTCCTACGTTCTCCAGATGGTCGTCGTATCGTGATTCCAAACGCGACTGTTTACACCAGTGCGGTAACGGTGAATACCGCTTATCAACGTCGTCGTTGTGAATTTGTTGTTGGTATTGGTTATGAAGATGACATTCAGAAAGCTAAAAATATTGTTTTGGCTATTTTGGACAAAGACCCAACCATTTTGAGCCAACCTGCGTTTACCGTAAACGTAAATGCTTTGGCTGATTTCTCAGTCAATCTGAATGTCCGTTGGTGGGTAGATACCACTGAAACCACCACTGCGAACTCAATCAGTGAAGTGCAAGAACACGTTATCCAAGCATTCAATCAAAATGGTATTTCAATTCCTTACCCTGTACAGGAAGTTAAAGTTTACCGTGGTGATCAAGCTGAGACAGAAGCGTCAACAGCTAAATAATCGCCCTAAAACGTATGGAATCACAGTTTCTGTCCGGATAATTCGGTTGCCTAAGCTGACTGCTTGGCAACCGTTTTTTATGAGTAAATCTACCTCATAAGGAATAAATCCACCTTCAGGTCCAATGATGATCGTACATCCATGTTGAATCCCTGTAGGCATCACATCTTCGACATAAGGATGCGCCACATAAGCCGGAGAGTCCGAGGAGATCATGCTCGGTAAAACATCCTCCACAAAGGGTTTAAAGCGTTTATATAATTCAATTTTGGGCGCAATGGTGTCACCTGCCTGCTCCAAACCCAACGTCACATAGTGATCGAGCTGCTGTAAAAAGGGTGTCTGCCAATAGCTTTTATCCACGCGATAACTGTGCAGCAAAATGATTTTTTCTACACCTAAGGTGACGGCATCCATGATCAGACGGCGCAACACTTTCGGACGAGGCATTGCCACAATTAAAGTCACCGGATGCTTTGCGGGTACTTCTTCTTCTTGTAAGGGTTTAAGTTGAATGCGCTCATCACTGATACTGACGATTTGGGTTAAATAGCGTTTTCCTTCCCGAATCCCGACTTTGAGTGTATCGCCCACCTGTACATCAACATGGGTTTTTAAATGCTCAATTTGACGTTTGGCGCTAATACTCCAAAGTTCAGATTCAGTTTGACGAGGATCAAGCAAGACGATGTTCATAAAAAATTCTCTTACCCAACTCAATTGGATACACGAAAACGTCATCCACAACGGTTCAAGGCAACACTCAATAGAATCACTCAAATTTCAGCGATTATTTGTTAGACATAAAAATTCGACGCGTTTTGTCGGTGAGGTGCATTGCACCACCAGATGATTTCCTTGCGAAGCTTCGCATCCCATTTTGCCAAATGAGAAACAACGTTTCGTAAGAGTACCTTCAGCCGAAGGCTAACACCTTTCTTCAAAACTTAGACGTAAGACTCCGTCGAGTCTATTCATAAATCTATTTAAAATATCCAACAATTTAATTCATTGTGAAAAATCAAAGGTACTGATTAATCACCTGAATATGCTTTTGCAGCGACCCGGTATTCTTTTGCATAATCAGCTGAGCTGCATCATTTAAAGCCTGCGCTTTCGCAGTATTTTGAATGATGTCAACCAATGCACTGGCCGCCTGCTCAAAATCCTGCACAACCACAACCGCATGGGCCGCTACAAACTCATCCACAATGGTTTGGAAGTTAAAATAATGCTGACCTAATACTGTCGGGACATGTAACGCGATGGGCTCTAAAATATTATGTCCACCGCCCGGTTCATTTAAAGACCCGCCGACAAAGCAGGCCTGACTCATTGCCAGCCAAAGCCATAACTCACCCATACTATCTGCCAAATACACTTGCGTTTCAGGCTGAATCGTTTGCTTTAAACTGCGGCGCTGTGTACGTAAATTCAGTTTCTGCGCTTCTACAAAAACTTCATCAAAGCGTTCAGGATGACGTGGTACGACGATACATAACAGCTCAGGCTGTTGTTGCAAAATCGGCTGCAGTGCCGCGAGCAGTTTTTGTTCTTCGGGTGCATGCGTACTGGCAATGGTGATGATTTTACGGCCTTGCAAATCCCAATCTTTTCGTAACTGCGCTGCTTGTTGCACAAAGCTATCGGGCGCATGAATATCAAATTTGATACTTCCCACGACCTGACTGGTATGCGGGTTTGCACCCAATTCAATAAATCGCGCTAAAGTTGCCTGATCTTGCGCCAATAATTGTTTCAAACTCTTTAGCATCGGCTGCGTCAAACTCGGGACTTTGCCATAACCTTTCGCCGATTTTTCAGATAATCTGGCATTAATTAATAAACACGGAACGTTGGCCTGATCGGCTTCAATCATCAAATTTGGCCAGAGTTCAGTTTCAACTAGAGCCAACATTTTTGGTTGATATTTTTCGATAAAACGACGGACTAATTTTTTTTGATCTGCTGGCAGATATACGGCCTGAAATAGCGATTCATACGGTGCTTTTAAAAATAATTGTTTCGCACGCGCTTGTCCGGTTTTGGTGGTATTGGTAACTAAGACCGGATGACCTGCTTTGAGATAATGTTCAATCAGCGGCTGCGCAGCGTTAGTTTCTCCGACGGAAACCACATGAAACCAAATTGCATTACGGTTTTTAACTGGCTGAAATGGCCCAAAGCGCTCAAGACACTCTTGCTGATATAGTTGGAAATCTTCAGCACGTTTTTTGATGCGCCATTGATATAGCGGCTTAATCAGCGCCAAAGCTGCGTTATACCAAAAAGGAGTAGTCAAATTATTACGCTCAAAAACGGTTTGAATCGGCAGAATATATCAGAGCATTATCCACATGTTAATGGATAATGCGTATTCAAGTGTCGATTAATAGGTTGAACGACCTGAACCAAATTTATTTTTCATGCTTGGATAATCAATATAGCCTTCGGCAACATCTGTTCCAATCATATTTTCCAACTGCAATTCATTCAGTGCAGCATTCGCTAGCAAACGTTCAAACAAATCTGGATTGGCAATATAAGCTTTACCAAAAGACACCGCATCGGCTTTACCTGAGGCCAATAAATCAACAGCATCTTCACGGCTTAAACGCATATTGGCAATGTACGGCACACCATTTGAGCGCTGTTTCAGATAATTACTAATACTGTCATCCGCCAGATATTCACGGGTAAAGAAAAATGCAATCTTCCTCTGCCCCAACTGCTCTAAGGCATAGCCAAAGGTTTCACGTGGATCATGATCGCCCATGTCGTGTTCATCACCACGCGGCGCAAGATGCACACCTACACGACCTGCCCCCCACACTTCAATCAGCGCATCCACCACTTCAAGCAATAAACGTGCGCGGTTTTCGACAGAACCACCATACTCATCTTCACGTAAATTGGTTTTGCTTTGTAGGAATTGATCGATCAAATAACCATTGGCCGCATGCAATTCCACACCATCAAAACCGGCTTCTTTGGCTTTGATTGCAGACTGTTTGTATTGCTCAACAATGCTTTTGATTTCTGCAATCTCTAATGGACGTGGCACGACATATTCGCGTTTTGGGCGAAGCAGACTGACATAACCTGCCTGTTGTACCGCACTGGCAGACACCGGTGTATCACCAGCCAAAAGATCGGGATGTGAGACACGTCCGACATGCCACAATTGCGCCACAATTAAACCTTGCTGTTCATGTACGGCTTGGGTCACCAATTTCCAGCCCTGAACTTGAGCATCGGTAAATAAACCCGGCGTCTGCAAATAGCCATTAGCTGCTTCTGAAATGACTGTTGCTTCTGAAATGATTAATCCAGCACTTGCACGCTGTGCATAATATTCAGCCATCATCGGCGTTGGAACACGGTCAATGGTTGCACGACTACGGGTTAGTGGCGCCATTACAACGCGATTTTTGAGGTGTAAATCACCCAAAATGAGAGGAGTATTGAGTTCAGCCATATATGTCTCGCCCCACACTTCAAATGTAAAATACGATTTAAAGTGAGTTTTGCAAATAATCGATATATTGCTGAATGAGTTCTTCATTGCGTGAGAAATACGACCATTGACCATATTTCTCGGCTTGAATTAAGCCCGCCTGTTGTAACACAGACAAATGATTAGACATCGTAGACTGCGAAACATTACCGAGTTTTTCGATATTGCCAGCGCATACACCACGATTAAAGCCGCCACATTGTTCTTCTGACAAAAACTGTTCTGGTGTTTTCAACCATTCCAAGATTTGACGTCGAGTCGGATTGGCAAGTGCTTTAAAAATTAAATCAATATCCATAATTTAAACGGGTTTAATTAAATAAAAATTTGGACAACAAAGTTCTATTCAGCATCTTGAATACACTATATCGTATTTTTTCGATTTTTATATCGATTTTTTTAGATATGATGATCAAAAACAGATAGAACTTTGTTTTCTATATAAATTTAAATTACAAACCTTGTTTGAGGCTGGCTTCAATAAACTTATCTAAATCGCCATCAAGCACTGCACCAGTGTTTGAACTTTCCACACTGGTACGTAAGTCTTTAATACGCGAGTCATCTAAAACGTATGAACGAATTTGACTGCCCCAACCGATATCTGACTTGGTGTCTTCCAACGCTTGTGCCGCATCATTACGTTTTTGCATTTCAAGTTCGTACAATTTTGCACGTAACTGTTTCCATGCATGGTCACGGTTGGCGTGCTGTGAACGTTGGTTCTGACATGCCACCACAATCCCTGTTGGAGCGTGAGTTAAACGTACCGCAGAGTCTGTTTTGTTAATGTGCTGACCACCCGCACCAGATGCACGATAGGTATCAGTACGTACATCAGCTGGATTGATTTCAATTTCAATATTGTCATCAATTTCAGGCGATACAAAAACCGCTGAGAATGAAGTATGGCGACGGTTACCCGAGTCAAAAGGTGACTTACGGACTAAACGGTGTACGCCAGATTCTGTACGTAACCAACCATATGCATACTCACCTTCTACACGGATCGTTGCAGACTTGATCCCTGCCACATCACCATCAGACTCTTCCATCACTTCTGCTTTAAAGCCATGACGTTCAATCCAACGTAGATACATACGTAGTAACATCGATGCCCAGTCCTGTGCTTCAGTACCACCTGAACCTGCTTGAATTTCGACATAGCATGGGTTCGGGTCCATCGGATTACTGAACATACGACGGAATTCTAATTTCGCAAGTTCTGCTTCCGCTGAAGTTAACTCTGCTTGCACATCTGCAAGTAAGCTTTCTTCTTCTGCTTCAACCGCAAGATCCAACATCGCTTGGGCATCTTCTAATTGAGTTGAAAGCCCTTCGAGCACGTTAATGACGTTTTCGAGTTCACCTTTTTCTTTTGCCATTGCTTGTGCACGGCTTTGATCATTCCAAATTGCTGGGTCTTCCAGCTCACGTAGAACCTCTTCTAAACGCTCTTTTTTCAGATCGTAGTCAAAGATACCCCCGTAATGTTTGACCACGGTCGTTTAAGTCTTTTAGCTGTAATAGATACGGATTAATTTCCACGTGAATTACTCTCAATCAAAAAATTTGGCTTAAATAGCCGCCTATTATATCACAGAGCATTTGCACAGTTTCAGCCAGATTGATCATCCAAATCATTGACTTTAATGTACATAATATGAACAATACGCTCGCATTACTATTTATTACATTTTTTTTACAACAATAATGTTTCGAGGGTTTTATGAAAAAGACATTACTTGCACTAGGATTAGCTGTTATCACTTCATCAACTTTTGCTTATGACGGCCAAATTGACGCTGGCTATACTTATACGGATTGGGATGATGACTTTACAGATTCAGATCATGCATTTGATGTAAAAGGCACTTTGTACTTTGATTCAGTACAAACTGGTAAAGGCCCATTAAATGAAGCTGCTTTTCTTGGTCACAATAGCAATGTTTATGCTAGTTATGGCTACAATATTGTGAAAAGCAATGAATATGCAGCTTTACTTGATAATACAATATTAGGCACTGCAAAAGACGAAGACCAATACCATACGCTTAATGTGGGCGTAGAATATTTTGTTGAACAATTTTACTTAAATGGTTCGATCGGATATCAAAAATGGGAAGGCGAATCTGAATTTAAAGCCCCTGGAATTTCACTTCGTGCAGATGATGATGCTGACCGCACAACATATAAAGCTTTAGTAGGTTACCTACCTGTTTCTAACCTATTACTTGCTGCAGGTATTGATGGCTATACTGGCGATGGTGATGACGAAGACAACCGTTTTGCTGTAAAAGCAAAATATGTTGCACCTTTGAACAATGGCCAATACATCAACCTTGAAGCCGATGGCGCTTTTGGTGATGTAGATGCTGTTACGATTGGTGCAGACTACTATTTCGACCAAGCTTTTAGCGTAGGTGCAGCTTATAACATCGTTGATGATGGTGATGAAGACACGGATTACTTCGCTATTCGTTCAAAATACTTCCTAAACCCGAACCTAGCAATCGGTGGTCAAGTTGGTTTTGGTGATGACGTTCAAGCGTTCAACATCAATGCAACTTTACGTTTCTAATTTCGTTTGAATTAGGAATGTGCATTAAAAAAGCACCTCAAATTTGAGGTGCTTTTTTCTTTTCGATGTAATATTTACTTTAAAAAAAGTCCAATTGTTGACCAAATAATCTACAAATTCATAATATCTACACAGTTTTAATAAAACAAAACATTAATAATAATTATATATTTTTCAATATCTTAAATAATTAAAATTACATAAAATTACCGAATACACAGTTCTGCAACTTTGCAGCGATTGACCATCTTTAAAAATTCTCTAGACTAAAACTTGTAACAAAAAATGTATTAAATTTAGCCAAACAATTTAGAGGGGTAGTTTCCATGAAAAAACTCGCAATTGCTTCAGCACTTCTTTCTGCACTTGCTATTACAGGTACAGCTCATGCTTATCAAGCAGAAGTGGGCGCTTCAGCTGGTTACATCGACCCAGATAATGGAAGCTCTGGCAGTGAATTTGGTGTAAACGGTACTTATTACTTCAACCCTGTTCAAACTCGTAACGCTCCTCTTGCAGAAGCTGCATTCTTAAACCGTGCAAGTAACGTAAATGCACATGCAACTTTCGCTGACCGTGGCAATGTTGACGACAATACTTATGGCGTTGGTATCGAATATTTCGTACCAAACTCAGATTTCTATGTATCTGGTGATGTAAGCCGTAATAATGTCGAAGTTGACACTCCATTTGGCACAGTAGACAACGATACAACTTACTACGGTGCTGAAGTCGGTTATCTTCCTGCACCAGGCTTCTTAGTTGCAGTTGGTGTGAAAGGTTGGGATAACGATGATGATGATGGTGTAGATCCAACTTTACGTGCTAAATACGTAACAACTTTAAGCAATGGTAAAGACATTAACCTTGAAGCGGGTGCAGCATTCGGTGATCTAGATGAATTCAATCTAGCAGCGGATTACTTCATCGACAAAACATTCAGTGTTGGTGCTGACTACTACAACAACGATGTCACTGATCGTAACGAAGTAGGGATCAATGCACGTAAATTCTTCAACCAACAAGTGAGCCTTGAAGGTCGTGTTGGTTTCGGTGAAGTTGGCAACAATGACTACAATTCATTTGGTGTAGCAGCGAAATACCGCTTCTAATCCATTGAAGTCAAAATCATAAAAAAAACCGCTCTTCTGAGCGGTTTTTTATTTGCCTGTAAAAATAGAATTTATTGAGCCAAGTGTAAAACTCTCAATTGAACACTGACATTTCCTCTAAATTCATTTTTATCGAGTTCATAGACCAAGCGAATTTGATCTTGCATAGGATTAAATTCATACTTTTCTACCGCATTAAATGCAATTGCGTCCACCATTAAGCCATTCTCTAAAGCAAGTTTTAATTTCAGATGCACATCTTTCAACCAACGATAATCTAAGACTTTAAATAGACCTTCATAGACTGGTGCAGGAAATTTTTGTCCCCATGGACTTAAATTTTGCAGCAGATCGACGGTTTCGACATTAATGGCCGAATCAGGCAATTCACCATCTGTCCAAATAGTCGCCTGAAATAAACTTTCATCTTGCACAGCGATGAGTGCTTCAAAAGCGGTTTTAAATTCAGAAAAATGCTGCTTTTGAATGGTTAGTCCTGCTGCGGCAGCATGTCCACCAAAATGACTCACCAAATGCGGATGTAATTCAGCAATACGCTCAATACTGTCTCGAATATGAATACCTTCGATAGAACGCGCAGAGCCTTTAATATGTACGCCATCCTCATCTGCGGCAAAGACAATTGCAGGTCTATGAAATTGTTCTTTCAAACGCCCTGCAACAATCCCAATCACCCCTTGATGCCAATGCTGTTCAAACATGATCAAGGCTGCAGGTAAGTTATCCTGATCAAGCTGAATATGTTCTAACTCAGCCAGAGCTTCCTGTTTAATCTGCCCTTCGACTTGGCGTCTTTCAATATTGAGTTGATTCAACTGCTGCGCAATCGGATAAGCCGTACTTAAATCTGCCGCAATCAGACACTCAATCCCAATATCCATAGTCTCCATACGCCCAGCTGCATTGAGTCGTGGGCCGACCACAAAGCCCAAGTCCTGTGCTTTTAACTGTGCAGGATCACGACCGGCAATATCCAATAATGCACTGATCCCTGGACGACATAATCCTTGCTGTATCCGCTTCAAACCAGCATCGATCAAAATCCGATTATTCAGATCTAGACTTGCAACATCGGCATAAGTGCCTAAGGCCACCAAGTCCAAATATTGGCTGAGGTTGGCTGTGGATTTAGCATTTTTTTTACGCATACTGGCCAAATTTGCCAACACATAAAATGCAACACCTACGCCAGCCAAGGCTTTACTTGGAAATTCACATCCGAACTGATTCGGATTTACCACCGCTTCTGCTTGTGGTGTTTCCTTTGTGGTCAGGTGATGGTCGGTAATGATCACCTGCATACCATGCGCCTGCGCCTGTGCTACACCGGCATGACTCGAAATTCCATTATCGACTGTAATCAACACATCTGGAGTAAAGCTCACGAAGGCCAAATCAGCAATGGCAGGTGTCAGACCATAACCATATTTGAAACGATCTGGAACCAGATATTCAACATCCGCGCCCATATCACGTAGTGCCAAGACCATCAATGCAGTACTGGTCGCACCGTCGGCATCATAATCACCAACAATGACGATTTTCTTTTGAGTATCAATTGCTTGATCGATTATTTCAATCGCTTGCTCTAAACCCTTTAAGTTTGGCGCATGTAAGTGCTTAAGCTTCAATTCCAGCTCTTGTGCGGAAGAAACCCCGCGACGTGCCAATAAGTCAGCAATAAACGGGGCAACGCCCTGAATATCTTCAGGGCGCGTCAAATAGGGTCTTTGTTGAATTAAAAGTTTAGACATTTATGGCATCAGTCGCTGTAAAACCCATTGACCATCCTGTAGTTTATAACTCAAGCGGTCATGTAAACGATTCGGACGGCCTTGCCAAAATTCATAATAATCCGGAACTAAACGATAGCCACCCCAAAACTCAGGTTTCGCCAATACGTCTTTGCTTTCCACTTGATCATGCAAATTTTGGAAACGCTGTTGTAATTCTTCACGACTGGCGATAACACCACTTTGTGGAGTGCTAATGTGTGCTGCGATTTGGCTGTCACGCGGTCGTTTATGGTAATAATCCGTCGATTCTTCGAGAGATATCTTTTCCACACGACCACTGACCCGAATTTGACGTTCCTGCTCTTGCCAATAAAACAATAATTCTGCATAAGGATTATCGAGCAGATCATTGCCTTTTTGACTGTCATAGTTGGTGTAGAAGTCATAACCTGCATGGGTCGCACCGCGCAACAAGACCGTCCGCACGTGCGGACGACCTTGGGCATTTGCCGTCGCCAATGACATGGCATAGGGTTCATGCAATTGTGCTTCTAAGGCATGGTTAAACCATAATAAAAACTGCTCATGTGGATCACGGTTCACCTGATCTTCATGCAACTCACCTTTTTGATAAGTTAAACGCAGTTCACTTAAGTCCTTAATCACATCATTCATGCAATTTCCCCTCTTGATTTAAGCTGCATTGGCACGAACAGCCTCAGCCAAATGATTTGCTAACGCTGTGACTTCTTCAAGGTCATTACCTTCAACCATGACTCGAATGACCGGCTCTGTGCCTGATTTACGAATCAAGATGCGACCACGTCCTTTAAGCTGAGCTTCAGCTTTTTCAAACTCGCTCACCAGTGCAGGTACGGCGTAGGGATCAAACATCGCAGCCAAGCGAACATTCACCAAGACGTTAGGTAATAACTCAAAACCGTCCACCAATTCATGCAAAGCTTTACCTTGCTCAACCATCACCGTTAACACCTGAAGTGAAGCAATGATCGCATCACCTGTGGTGCTCTTGTCCAAAGTCAAGATATGACCTGATGGTTCACCGCCCGTTACCCAGCCCTTTTCTTCTAGGCCTTGTAGAACATAGCGGTCACCAACTTTGGCACGAAGCAACGGCACTTTGGCTTGATCTAAAGCAATTTCAAGTGCCATATTACTCATCACAGTACCCACGATACCCGCAGGCTTTTGACTCGCTTGAGTGGCTAAAATATAGAGAATATGGTCACCAGTAATTTGCTGACCGTTTTTATCCACCATAATCACGCGGTCGGCATCACCGTCAAAAGCAATCCCTAAATCCGCCTGATGTTCAACCACTGCTTTTTGTAAAAACTCAGGATGCGTCGAACCACAGTCTTTATTGATGTTTAAACCATCTGGTTCGTTAAACAGCGCAATCACTTTTGCACCCAGTTCGCGATACACCGAAGGGCCGACGCTATAGGCTGCACCATTGGCACAGTCCACCACAATTTTTAAGCCTGTCAGGTCAAAATGGTACGGGAAGGTTGATTTACAAAACTCGATATAACGACCATTGGCATCTTTTACACGCACACTTTTACCTAAGTTTGCAGGGTCTTCGATCACCAAGTCATTTTCAAGTTCTTTGTTTATGGCTTCTTGAATTTCATCCGGCAATTTTTTACCTTCGCTCGAGAAGAACTTAATGCCATTGTCAAAATACGGATTATGCGACGCCGAGATCACGATGCCTAAGCTGGCATGTAATGCACGGGTTAAATGGGCAATTGCGGGTGTAGGTAATGGACCCAACAAATGAACATAAACACCTGCTGCGTTTAAACCGGCTTGTAATGCTGACTCTAAAATATAGCCCGATAATCGGGTATCTTTACCTAGTACAACGATGGGCTTTGCTTTTTTACTGTATTGTTTTAATACTTTACCTGCGGCAAATCCTAGTTTTAATGCAAATTCAGGGGTAATAGGCAATTCACCGAATTTGCCACGAATGCCATCTGTACCAAAATAACTCATGTTGTACTCACTTCTTAATGGTGATCTTAATCATCACTTTTTACTGCAAATACTTTACACCAAAAACAAAAAGGCCGTCATATTAATGACG
The DNA here is from genome assembly GCF_013419235.1 of Acinetobacter sp. YH12098. Classification (NCBI taxonomy): domain Bacteria; kingdom Pseudomonadati; phylum Pseudomonadota; class Gammaproteobacteria; order Moraxellales; family Moraxellaceae; genus Acinetobacter; species Acinetobacter sp. YH12098. Next base: position 30,405 of record NZ_VPAO01000003.1, on the reverse strand, counting down.
GCCTTTTCGGCTAAAAGCTACTAAATATCAACCAACACGGTAGTTTGGTGCTTCTTTAGTAATAGTCACATCATGTACGTGAGATTCAGACATACCTGCCGCAGTAATTTTGACAAACTGTGCATTTTTACGTAAGTCATCGATCACCGCAGAACCGGTATACCCCATAGATGAACGTAAACCACCCATCATTTGATGAACGATGTTACCCATTGGACCTTTGTACGGTACGCGACCTTCAATACCTTCTGGTACAAGTTTTTCAGCGCCGGCTTTTGAGTCTTGGAAATAACGGTCAGCAGAACCTGTTGCACCTGCCATCGCACCCAATGAACCCATACCACGATAAGCTTTGTAGTAACGACCTTGGAAGAATTCAACTTCGCCCGGTGCTTCTTCTGTACCAGCCATTAATGAACCTACCATGATGGTACTCGCGCCTGCACCAATCGCTTTTGCCATATCACCAGAGAAACGGATACCACCGTCTGCAATCAATGGAATTTGATCTTTTAGTGCATTGGCAACGCTGTCAATCGCAGAGATTTGCGGCATACCAATACCAGCCACAATACGTGTAGTACAGATTGAACCTGGGCCAATACCCACTTTCACTGCATCTGCGCCAGCATCTAATAATGCAAGTGCTGCATCACCAGTCGCGATGTTACCGCCAATCACTTGAACTTGTGGATAGTTGGCTTTTACCCAACGTACACGTTCAATTACACCTGCAGAGTGACCATGTGCTGTATCAACAACAATCGCATCAACACCCGCTTCCACCAATGCTTCTACACGGCTTGGTGTTTCTGCACCTGTACCAACTGCAGCACCAACGCGTAAACGACCTAAGTCATCTTTGCAACTGTTTGGATAGTTTTCAGCTTTACGGAAATCAGTAACCGTGATTAAACCTTTCAGTTCGTTGTTGTCATTTACAACAAGGACTTTTTCAATACGGTGTTTTTGAAGTAATGCTTGGATGTTTTCTTTTGATTCGTTTTCACGAACAGTCACCAAACGATCATGGCCTGTCATGATGTTACTAACAGGTTGCTCAAGATTGGTTTCAAAACGAGTGTCACGACCAGTAACAATACCCACCACTTGACCGTCTTTCACCACTGGTACACCGCTGATGTTATTTGCTTGAGTTAAAGCAATCAGCTCACGTACAGTCGTTTCTGGTGTAACGGTAATTGGGTCTTTCACCATACCTGCTTCAAATTTTTTCACGCGGCGAACTTCTGCAGCTTGTGCAGCAATATCCATGTTTTTATGCAGGATACCGATACCACCGTTTTGCGCCATTGCAATCGCCATACGTGATTCAGTCACAGTATCCATTGCAGCAGAAACAAGTGGAATATTCAAATTGATGCCACGTGTGAAACGTGTCTTAAGAGAGACATCTTTTGGGAGAACAGTAGAATAGGCAGGGAGTAATAAGACATCATCAAAGGTTAGGGCTTCTTGAACGATGGTCAACATAACAGTCTCGCTGGTAATTTCCGTGAGCCATTATATACAAATTTCCGTTCAATTTTCATTTTAATTGCGGCAATTCTTTACGGAGTTTTCAATATTAACCATCGAATATGCTGTTTTCAGCAAGAATACTCTGGGGGTTGGTCAGCATCCAGTGCAATACAGGCAGAATCCGAAGATTCTACCTCTTAGATTTCAATAAATTTATTCTGGAAATAAAGCCTTAACTGACTTGATCGAAATCTTCGTCATTTTCAGCGTCATGCAGTGGAATACTGATCAATGGAATCATTTGATGCGCGATGCGTGCTTTATTACATTGCTCATCGGCGATTTGAACTTCTTTACAAGATGAACTACGTGCCTCATACATGTTACAACTCACCTGTTTGCCTACTTCTCCACCCAAAGCAATACAACGTGGATTTGCCTGATTCGTACCCACCATACATGAATACACCGATGTCACAGGTTCCGTATAATGTTCAGGCATATTTAGCCCTTCTGCCCAATAAAAAGAAACGCGATAGTGAGCACAACATGCTCCACAGGTTAAACATGCATCCTGAGTCGGTATTTGAGACAACATTTTTACCTATTCTCGTCATCTAAAAGCTTATTTTATGGACGAAAAATATTAAAAAATGTTATCTGGAAACTCAATTATTTTTTGAAATTTTCAAGTCATTATACTGGGCAAGTAAAAACTGTCTCATCCATTAAATCGACACCACATTGTAAGGTTTCGATCCAATCTAAGAATTGGTTGATCTGTTCTTTACCAATAAATGGCGTCCCGTGCTGCGGTACGATCATTTCCACATCCATCGTCCGTACCATGTTGACCCACAGACGGATCACTTTGTTCGAACACATATAGCGCTGATGGAAGCCTTTCATTTTAGGAATATGAGCGGCAAAATTTTCTAAAGGTTTAGAGGCGTCGTCCACCATAGATGCGCCCATATCCCCTGAGAATAAAATTTTGGCAATCGGGTCATAAAATTGGAAGTTACCAACAGAATGTAGGAAGTGTGCAGGAACAGCCACCAAATGGCTGTTGCCTAATGGAATCACCTGACCATGATCTGGCAGTTCAATCAGACGATCCAACCAGTTGCCTTTCATGCGGTCACTCATAAATGCAGAGTTTAAATGCGGTAAGAAACGCGCCCACAGTTTAGATGCCACCACTTTGGCGTCGGTATAAACCAACCAACGTGGCATCGAGGTAATAATGTCTGGGTCCTGATGCGAGGCCATCACATAGTCAAGATTGGTCAAACGGGTATATTTATTCAGTTCCATAGTCAGTGGGACATAGGTCAAGTCACCACCTGGATCAAGCACTGCTGCGCGCTCATTATCCAAAATCAGGAACTGGTTCGCCTGTACGCCCTCGCCTTTTACCAAACTGGTAAAGCTAATACATTTATGCTTTCCATCATCATAAAGTACCTGTGATGTTGTGCGTTCGAAAGCCATTCCCATTCCCCAAATTTTTTATCAAAAAATATATATTCTATAGGTGAATAACATATATTTATTTAGGGAAACTTACAATAAATATTCAGTCAATATTATCTGAAATATCAGTGAATTGAGTCTCATTTTTTGGCAAATAATCCTGAGTTTTTAACTCAGGATTTCATGTATTTTTTAATATGGTGAGGTTAGCATTTAAAATAAATAGTGTTGTGCCAAGGCAGCCAAACCAATCACCAAGAATACCAAGGCGCCAATTTTATGAATCAGTGAAATCGGTAGTTTTTCTGCTAGTTTGTTGCCAATAAATACCGCAGGCGCATTAACCAACATGATGCCTAGCGTCGTCCCCAAAGTCACCCAGCCAATACTGTCAAAGCGTGCAGCCAGTGCGACTGTGGCAATTTGGGTTTTATCTCCAATTTCAGCCAAGAAGAACAAAACGAAAGTGGCACCAAAAACCCCATATTTTTGCCATTTATTGATACTTTCAGATTCATCATCCAATTGATCGGGGATCAACATCCACACCGCCATGGCAATAAAGCCCAGAGAAACGATCCACAATAAAACGGTTGGACTTAAAACAGTGGTAATCCATTGACCCAACACAGCAGAAACCCCGTGGTTCACCACAGTCGCTAGGAAAATTGCAATTAAGATCGGAACGGGTTTACGAAAACGTGCAGCAAGCAGTAAGGCAAGTAATTGTGTTTTATCGCCCATTTCTGACAGGGCAACAACAGCAAGGGAAATGAAGAAAGCGGTTAACATGGTGCATTTCTCTGGCTAGCAATAACATATACCGATGACTTATCCCTCCTGCTAGCCAATGTGCAGAGTGATAAATCAAAGGTCTTGCCAACAAAAGAAAGCTACGAAGAGCTCATTTAGTTCTTTGCTATGATGACCATGCTCGTTTTAGAGCAAATATGTTGACCATCACCTTTTTACTTTGCGTAAAAAGCGGCTACTCCCCAATGAAGTAATGCTATTCTAGCGAGGAATGCATGTTTTCGCAATTTTAATTTTCGATGACTCAATTTGATATGCAAAACAATAATCAAAAATTTCAAGAATTTATTCAACACTATATGCATGTGCAAGATGTATTAATCATTGCAGGCGGCCCGTCTCAGCTCAATTTCGACTTAACCACCATTCACCCTTCAAAAACGCTGCTGATCATTTGCTGTAATCAAAGTTTTCTTCAACTTCCTCAGGCTCAGATTGCTCATCATTCAGACTATGCATGGTGGTTACACTATCAACCCATGCTTAATGCATCCTTTCAAGGTGACATCATTAGCGGATGTGGTTTAGGTCACAACCGTCCATATCCTGAACATGAAGTGATTAACTTCAAAACCGTGCGCATCGATACGCAAGCGGAGTTATTTCATTCACCGTACTTTGTGTATGGTAATAATTGCGGCCTTCAAGCCTATTCACTCGCACATCTCTTTCAACCGCAGCGTATTTGGCTGATGGGCTATGACTTCCAGCACCAACAGGGCCAAACACATGCGTATCAGCATCAACATGTGCAAGAACTGGAGCATTATGAAAAGTTTTGGGGCTTATTTTTAAAAGACTTCCAACGCTTTGAACATTTACGACAAAAGCTTTGGTCGACGGCGCACCCACATCGTACACTTCCACTCACTTATAACCTCAATGCAAACTCAGCATTAAAGCTCTACCCTTCACCCATTGAACTTCCTGATTGGCTTTGTCAGTCCACCACCACGACGCCATAAAAAAACCCTGCCAAAGCAGGGTTCATTTTGAAACTTAAACAGGTCAGATTAGATCAATAAAGTTCGGATATCTTTGAGCAGCTTCGTCAGCTTATTGGCAAAACGTGCAGCATCCGCACCATTAATTACACGGTGATCGTATGACAATGACAGCGGCAGCATCAAACGTGGATCAAAGCCTTCACCATTCCACACCGGCTGCATAGTTGCAGGTGAAATACCTAAAATCGCCACCTGTGGCCAATTAACCAGCGGTGTAAATGCCGTACCACCAATTGAACCCAGACTGGTAATGGTAAAGTTCGCACCTTGTAGATCTTTCGGCGACAGTTTTTTGTCACGTGCTTTTTGACTCAGTTCACCCAGCTCAATTGCAATCTGCTTAATCGATTTTTGATCTGGATTACGCAGTACAGGCACGGTCAAACCATCAGGCGTTGCCACGGCAATCCCCATGTGGATTTCATTGCGTAACAATACTGACTTGCCATCATCAGACAAATGACCTGCAAATTCACGCTCTTCTTTCAACAAGTAAGCCACTGCTTTGATGATGAAGGCCATAATGGTTAAGCCAATACCTTCTTTCTTAAAGTTGGCTTTTAAATCATTACGCCAAGCTTCAAGATCGGTAATATCCGCAGCATCGAACTGCGTCACTTGCGGGATAAAATTGTTTAAAGACAATTGCGGAATCGACACTTGTTGTAAACGTGTCAAAACTTTCTCTTCGACACCACCAAAAGCATCAAAGCTTGGCAATTTCGGTAAGCCTGAAACCTGTGCCACAGCTTGAGCTGCAGGTGCAACTTGCGGAGTGGTCAAACGGGTTTTTACATAAGCGAATAAATCTTCTTTCATTAAACGCTCATGCGGGCCAGATGCTTTGACTTCTGCCAAAACCACACCTAATTCACGTGCAAGCTTACGAACGGCCGGACCTGCATACACTTTGGCATTGGCAGCATTTTGCTCTTTGGTGAGCTTATCTGCGCCTTGTGGTTGCGGTGCTGCTTCAACTTTGCTTTCAGCTTTTGGAGCAACTGTCGCAGGCTGTGCTACAGCTGGTGCAGGTTTCGCTACTGGCGCGGGTGCTGCAACAGCTTGACCTTCGGCTTCAATCGTCACTAAAGCGACGCCTTCAGAGACACTTTGCCCTAACTGAACATGAATCGCGGTGATTTTACCAGCTGTAGAGCTTGGCACTTCTACCGTTGCTTTGTCTGATTCCACCACGATGATGCTTTGGTCTTTTTCAACCACATCACCCACAGCGACTAAAATTTCAGCCACTGCTGCTTTATCAACACCTAAGTCAGGCACTGCAATTTCAATAGGTCCAGACGCCGCAGCCGTAGACGGCGCTGGTGTTGCTTCTGCAACAACAGGTGCAGCAACAGGCTGTGCAGTTTCTTGCACAGCAGCCGATGCAACCGCAGCAGATGAAGCCGCCGTTTTCACCGTTAAAATCACTACACCTTCTTTCACTACATCGCCAGCACTGATTGTGATCGATTCGATACGGCCTGATACAGTACTTGGGACTTCGACTGTCGCTTTATCTGATTCCACCACGATAATACTTTGATCAACATCAATCTCATCACCAACAGAGACCAAAATTTCACTTACCGTAGCTTTTTCTACACCAATATCAGGGACTTGCACATCAACACTTTGCGACTGAGGAGCATTGGCTGCAACAGGTGCTGCTGCAGCTTGTTCTGCTTCCACAACCGGAGTTGGTTCTGCTGCTTGGTCTTCAGTTGCATTTTGTACTGGCTCAACGGTAGCAGTACTTTGACCTTCTTCTTCCAACTCGATCAGCACAGCACCTTCAGCAACACTGTCACCCAGATTAACTGCAATGCTTTTCACCACGCCTGCCGAAGTGCTTGGCACTTCAACAGAGGCTTTGTCAGACTCTAACAACACAATGCTGTCATCAACGCTAATGGTGTCGCCGACTTTCACTAAAATCTCAGCGACCGTTGCTTTATCTACACCAATATCAGGAGTCGTAATTCGCATGATTAGTTCTCCTCTTTGTAGTCAGCCACAGCATGCAGTTCCGGCGTTTCCTGCGGAGCCCATGCCACTGGACGGTCAGTATCTAGTTCAAAGCTTGAGATAGCATCTTTGACTAAACGCGCATCAACTTCGCCTTCATCCGCGAGTTTTTTCAATGTTGCTACCACAATATGTGCGGCATCGACACCAAAGTAGCTACGTAAGTTGCCACGTGTATCTGAACGACCATAACCATCTGTACCTAATGCAACGAACGGACGATTGTCTGGAAGATAAGCACGGATTTGTTCGCTATAAGCACGCATGTGATCGGTTGCCGATACCACAATACCGTCTTTTTCACGAAGTAATTGAGAGACCCAAGCTTCTTTCGTATCTTCAGCCAACGGATGTAAGCGGTTGTATTCTTCACACGCCATACCATCACGAGCTAATTCGTTAAAGCTAGTGACGCTCCACACGTTTGAATGAATTTGATATTCATCACGAAGGATTTTCGCTGCTTTAATCACTTCACGCAGAATCACACCTGAACCCATCAACTGAACCGTTGCTTTCTCATCTTCTTCGAAGAGATACATACCACGTTTAATGCCTTCTTCAGCACCTTCAGGAATAGCTGGATGTTCGTAGTTTTCATTCATTACTGTTAAGTAATAGAACACGCGCTCTTGGTTCACGTACATGCGTTTTAAACCATCATGTACGATCACTGCCAACTCATAACCAAAACATGGGTCATAAGAGATACAGTTTGGAATCGTATTTGCCAAGATATGTGAATGACCATCTTGATGCTGTAAACCTTCACCATTCAGTGTTGTACGACCCGCAGTTGCACCCAACAAGAAACCTTGAGCCTGCGCATCACCTGCAGCCCATGCAATATCACCAATCCGTTGGAAACCGAACATCGAGTAGTACATATACATCGGAATCATTGGCAAGTTATTGGTCGAATAACTGGTCCCTAACGCAGCCCAAGCACTCATCGCACCCGCTTCGTTAATCCCTTCTTGTAACATGTGACCATCTTTGGCTTCACGATAGTGCATCAACTGTTCTTGGTCTTCAGGGGTATATTTTTGACCATGCGCAGCATAGATCCCCAACTGACGGAACATACCTTCCAAACCGAAAGTACGGGCTTCATCTGGTACGATTGGCACGACACGGTCTTTAATGGCTTTTTCTTTCAATAACGAAGAAATCAAACGCACCATCAACATAGTCGTCGATTGTTCTTTACCGCCACTGCCTTTCAGTACCGCATCAAACACAGACAACTCAGGAATCGCCAGCTGCTCACTTTCTTTACGACGTGCAGGTAAATAACCACCCAATGCCTCACGACGTGCCTTCATGTATTTCAATTCAGGCGAGTTTTCACTCGGACGATAGAATGGCACTTCTTCAAGCTGTTCATCGGTAAATGGCAAGTTGAATCGGTTACGCACGTATTTCAACGACTCAAGCTGCATTTTCTTGATTTGATGCGTCTTATTGACTGCTTCAATCTCTTCCGACAAACCATAACCTTTGACTGTTTTTGCCAAGATAACTGTTGGCTGACCCGTTTCCTTCATCGCTTCGGCATAAGCCGCATACACTTTGAATGGGTCATGACCACCACGGTTCAGGTTATCAATATCTTCATCGCTTAAGTTGCGCACCAACTCTTCAGCTTCAGGATACTTACCAAAGAAATGTGCACGCGTATACGCACCACCTTTCACTTGATAACGCTGGAAATCACCATCGACCGCTTCTTCCATCACCGCTTTTAAGGCACCTGAATCATCTTTTGCCAGTAACGGATCCCAATGACGACCCCAAACCACCTTAATTACGCGCCAGCCTGCACCACGGAACAATGATTCAAGTTCTTGAATAATTTTACCATTACCACGAACTGGGCCATCTAAACGCTGTAAGTTACAGTTCACGACCCAAATCAGATTGTCGAGCTTTTCACGACCTGCAAGTGAAATGGCACCTGTACTTTCAGGTTCATCCATTTCACCATCACCGAGGTAAGCCCAAACTTTACGGTTTTCTTCTTTGATCAGGCCACGATTCATCAAGTACTTTTGGATGTGTGCTTGATAGATCGACATGATTGGACCTAGACCCATCGATACGGTTGGGAACTGCCAATAATCTGGCATCAAATATGGATGTGGGTATGACGGCAAACCTTTACCGCCGACTTCACGACGGAAATTATTTAAGTGTTCTTCAGTCAAACGACCTTCTAAGAACGAACGTGCATAGATACCCGGCGCACAGTGACCTTGATAATAGATCATGTCACCGCCAAAGCTGTCGCTATTGGCACGGAAGAAGTGGTTAAAGCCCACGTCATATAAAGTTGCAGATGATGCAAAACTTGCCAAGTGACCACCTAAGTCATCACCTGTTTTATTGGCACGCAGTACCATCGCTAAGGCATTCCAGCGGATCAACGCACGAATACGGCGCTCCATATCCGAATCACCTGGCATAGGTGGCTGTTCTTCAACTGAAATGGTATTTAAGTAAGGAGTATTTAGTCGCTGAATGGGAACGTGCTTAGCAATCGCTTGTTGATAGAGTTTTTCAAGCAAAAATGCAGCGCGGTCAGTTCCCATGTGCTGTAAAACTGAATCAAATGCGTCCTGCCATTCTTGGGTTTCTTGCGCATCTGTATCGCCATAAAACGCCATACTTCACCTATCCTATGTGCTAAATATATGGCTCTATTAGTACCATATTTTGGCTAGGCTCAGTTATCGCCACAAATGAATACGAAATAGCTCTGTTATTTATTTACTAAATACTCATTGATTAACAATTACACAAATTTACATTTTTGGGTCAATTTTCGCCATTTTTCATACAGACAATATTTTTTAAAATGATAATTTTATAGTTATTAGCGATAAATAAAAAAGCCATTGTCTGTAGAGGTTCAGACAATGGCTTCGTATATAGATGTTATATGTGCTTATGGTAACATCGCTAAATACGTTGATGGATTTTTACGTTGACCATCTTTCACTACTTCGTAATGTAAATGTGGGCCAGTACAACGACCAGTACAACCAACGTTAGCAATATGCTCACCCGCAGCAACACGGTCGCCTACACGTGCAATTAAGCGTGATGCATGTGCATAACGTGTCAGGTAACCATTACCATGGTTAATTTCAACATATTGACCATAACCTGTGCCCCAACCTGACTTTGTTACAATGCCTGGACCCGTTGCATAAATAGGTGTGCCACTAGCCGCAGAAAGATCTAAACCTGAATGATTTTCTGCACGGCCACCCATGGTACGACCACCATAGTTTGAACTTACACGCTTCATGTCTGGAAGTGGGTGGGCAATTAACCATGAATATGGATTATTTGAACTTGCTGAATAGTTTTTAGAGGAATTGCTTGAACCGTATTTTTTTGCGATTGTCGCATTGTTGAGCTCAATTGATTTTTCACGAATTTTAACATTCAACTTAGTTTCTGCTGGAATATCAATATCATTGCTTTCAGAGTAAGCACCTTGAGACAAAGTGCGAGTTAACTGTTCAATACGATCTGATGATGAATCTGCTTGATTTAATTCAACTAAATCTGCAAAAGCGACTGAAGCGGCCGAAGCAGCCAATGAAAACGCCAATAAAATACGTCGTAAATGCATAAAAAACCTCTATAAACTGTTCTCTTTTGTTCCTTGTGTGATTTCGTCCTTGATATCAGCCAAAAGGAGCGCATAAGATTAAGACATAAACATGTAGGAAATATGTATGTCAGAACCTGTCAACGTCTTTCAACCAACAAGAAAACACATAAAAACAGGAAACTTTTCGTTTCTCTCAACGCAAGTTGCTGCATGGCAGAAGCTTACGAAAATTGTCCAACCGCTATTGCCCCAACCGGATCAATGGCAAGTTGTTTGTTATATAAATGGTGTACTTATATTAACTGGAGAAAATCAGGCACTGATAAGTCAGTTGGCCTATTTACAAAAGCAATATATTGCACAGTTATCACAAATATACGAATTCAAGGATTTGCACAAGATTCAAGTCCGTCTGAGAACTCCGTCTCCAACGCCCCATTCCCCTGAAAAAATTTCAAGAACCCTCAGTACAGAAACTCAGGATTTACTCCGTAATGCTGCTGACTTTGTGAGCGACCCTAAGCTTAGCCAAGCAATGCTGCGTTTGGCAAGCAATAAAAAGTAACCACCCAGTTGTAACAGACAAATTTGAATGCTCAGAATGTGACGGACTTAACACTTACAAATGATACAATATAACATCACCATTATAAGACAATGACTTATGTCACATTCACATAACTAATTGGGCAATCATTAATGTCATCAAATGTTACAATTTCATAGCTATCTGGATCACTTTTGACATTGCGTAATAACTGATTATTTAATGCATGACCTGACTTATAGGCATCATATTTCGCAATAATTTGATGACCGAGCAAGTATAAATCACCCACAGCATCTAATATTTTGTGACGAACAAACTCATCCGAGAAGCGTAAGCCCTCTTCATTGACCACACCATTGTCATCTACACCAATGGCATTTTCGAGACTCGCCCCTAAAGCCAAATTATTAGCTTTTAGGTAGTCCAAATCTTTCATAAAGCCAAAAGTCCGCGCTTCACTAACTTCATAGACAAATGTTTCGGTTGAAAAGTCGATTGTTGCCGACTGAAATTCTTTCTTAAATGCAGGATGGTCAAAATCAATCGTAAAATTTAATTGGAAACCGTCATGGGGTTGGAAGGCAGCACGTTTATCATCGATCAGTGCTTCGACAGGTTTGCGTATTTTTATGAATTTTTTAGGTGCATTTTGTTCTTGTAGTTCACCTTGCATAAGCAAATAAATGAACGGGCCGGCACTCCCATCCATAATTGGCACTTCAGATGCCGACACTTCCACAATCAGGTTATCAATCCCTAAACCAGCAATCGCACTCATAATGTGCTCAATTGTGCCCACCTTGGCGTTTTCTTGCACCAAGTTAGAACACATGAATGCTTCTTGAATCAGCATAGCATCAGCTGGAATATCAATCGGTGGATTTAAGTCGATACGACGAAACACAATGCCCCCATCGGCATGATGTGGCACAAAGTTAATCATCACTTTTTGCCCACTATGCAGTCCGATGCCACTCGCTTTCACGATGCGTTTCAGGGTACGTTGTTTCAACATGTGTCTTCTATCATCAGTTCACAAAACCGCTATACGTTAGCATATTTAGCCATTGATAAAAAACAAAAAGGTAGCTGATCAGCTACCTTTTGTAATCAATAGACACTTAAGTCATTGAATTTATGTTATTTACGTTGCTGATTTTTCAAATAGTCTTGAATACTCATTGGCGTAGGGCGTGAATTGGATGCTGACGCCGCTGCCGCAGCTGGAGCTTCTGCTTCATTGTGCTGACGTTGAATCGCTGGCACATCATCTTCATCTACAGGTACTTGTGCAGAAGCGACTGTACGCGTTGCTTGTGCGACAGGGCGTTTCACTGGCTCAGCAGAATCGGCAGAATTACGAGTTAAACCCGTTGCGATCACAGTTACACTAATTTCATCACGTGCATCTGGATCAAATACCGTACCGTAGAACACTTGACCTTCATCAAGATCCACAATTTGGTTCACTACATCTGTGATTTCTTCAATTTCACCGAAGGTTACGTCATCGCCACCTGTTACGTTAATCAAAATGCCTTTTGCATTCATGATGGTCACGTTATCTAACAATGGGCTACGGATCGCTTGTTCAGCAGCTTGACGTGCACGGTTTTCACCACGACCAGAACCTGCACCCATCATGGCATAACCACGTGTACTCATCGCAGTTTTCAAATCGGCGAAGTCAAGGTTGATATGACCAGGACGCACCACAAGATCAAAGATACTACGTACAGCATTTAACAGTACGTCGTCTGCTTTTTTGTAAGCATCTTTCATCGAGATATCGCGGAACACTTTAAGCAGGCGTTGGTTCGGAATAATAATCAAAGAATCAACATGTTGCTCAAGTGCTTCGATACCTTTCTCAGCAGATTGCTGACGACGTTTACCTTCAAAGTTAAACGGAGTCGTCACCACACCTACAGTTAAGATACCCATTTCTTTGGCAATTTCAGCAACAACTGGCGCAGCACCTGTACCTGTACCACCACCCATACCTGCAGTCACGAACACCATGTCCGTTCCTTCAAGGTGTTGGCGAATCAACTCACGGCTTTCTTCAGCAGCAGTTTGACCCACTTGTGGATTTGCACCTGCACCCAAACCACGGGTACTTTGCTCACCCAGTTGGATTTTAAATTGTGCATTCATGCGATCGAGTGCTTGTTTGTCTGTATTGGCACAAACAAATTTCACACCCTCGATATCTGATTCCAACATGTGTTGCACAGCGTTACCGCCAGCACCACCTACACCGAATACTGTGAAACGGGCTTGACCGTTGCTGTCGCTTTGATCATCTTCTAAAAATTCAAATGAGGCCATGCCTAAAAAATTCCTAATCCATAATTGGCAGACACTTCAGCCCGTATACTGCCTTGATCTTAATAAAAATTGTTTTTTAGAATGCTGTCCAAGTTCCAGCTTGTCAAGTACAAGCAATAATCCGTACAACTTCCCAACAATATTCCCAAATATTTCAACTTAAAAGATCGACTTCAAGGTGTCATTGAAGCCCGACCATGCCCGTTTTACCCGATTCAATACTGAAAGTTTTTCCGTATCTTCTGGCTCAACTATCGTATCTTGTGTTTCGCTTTGACTGAAAATTAACAGACCTGCGGCAGTCGCGTATTGTGAACGACGTAAAGCTGCTTGCTGTTGATCATCGGCATACACTTGCATAGGTGGATTACCTAAATGTGCAGAGACACCTAAAATCCGGCGTGCAAATGTCACCATTCCTTCAATTTGGCAGGCATCACCTGTGAGTACAACACCATGGTATAAACCATGAATTGCACCATGATCGACCAATTCATTACGCACTTGATTAAAGATTTCTTCATAGCGCGCAATAATGATTTCGGTCAGTTCAATACGGCTAATGGTTTGTGGACCATCAATCCCTTGGAACTGAATCATACTTTCAGGTTTAACCACTTTCAGGTCGACACAACCATACAACAGCTTAATGCGTTCCGCTTCTTCTGTTGTGGTTTGCAATACAGCAGCAATATCACGTGTTACATGCTCACCGCCACGTTGCAAGGTATGTGTCATCGCCAAGCGACCATCTAAATACACCGCGATATTGGTCGTACCTGCACCAATATCGACCAAGCACACACCATATTCTTTTTCATCTTTAAGCAAACTGGCTTCAGCTGTTGCTAATGATGAAATGACCATGCGTTCAACACCAATATTGGCGCCTTTTAATGCACGATCCAAATTCTGCATGGTGCTGATGGGCAACATCATCAAATGATAATGCCCTGTCATACTCCGTGCTGACATGCGAATCGGGTTTAATACCCACTCAGGTTCATCATCTAGTTCAAAACCTAAAGGTACAGCACTCACCAAATAGTGGTCAGACGTTAAATGACTGGCTTTGGCCAGTTCTAATGCACGCACCACTTCATTGGTGGTAATCGCATGGTCATTATTTTCAATTGGAGTGCGACCAGAGGCATAAAAACTTTTTAGTTCAGCACTTGGAATGGAAATCCACGCAGAATGTACACGACATTCCGCCATATCTTCCGCTTCCTGCACTGCATTTTTAATTGCGGTAACAACTTTATCGAGACTGACAATTTTCCCTTTATTCATGCCGCGGTTACGAGCGGTCGCCATCCCTACCACTTGGATATTGTCTGGCGCGTGTACCTTACCAATCAAAACTGAAACTTTGTGTGTCCCAATGTCAATCGCAACAACCGAGGGAACAGCTTCATTCATTATTTACTACTACCATTCACATGTTTGTTTAATTTATGGCTTAAAGCCTCTACTTATAAAGCCGATCATTATGGCTTTACAGGCGCTGCATTCGCAATGCCTATGTCATCACTGGTTACAACAAACTGACCATTTACCGACTTTGCTGGCACAGAGTTTTTCCATTGAATCGCTAAACCATTTCGGTAGCGCAAATCGATGGCAGAAATTCGTGGCCAAACAGGTTTTAAGTCACTGTGTGCGAGATAACTTAAACGCTGCAACTTACTCATGGTCTGATCTTGATCGACAATCACGCGTAAGCCTGAATCAAACTGCATAAACCAAGTCATTCGTTCGGTTAAATATAATTCTTTTAAACGAATGCCAACAGGTATAAATAGTTGATTAATTTCATTATAGCGACGCATCATCATTTTGGACTGACTCGTCGGCCCATGCAATAACGGTAAATTCTGATGATTGGTCGGAGTTAATTCAGCAAATACATCACCACTGTCGCTTAACAGTCGCCCAGTTCCCCAACGTGCAATCGCTTGACGCGGCATCACCCGTACACGAATTGCATTCGGCCATGCACGCGATACCACCACGCGATCGACCCAAGAGATTTCTAAAGTACGGTCACGAATGACACGTAAATCAGAGGTAAAATAGTTTTCAGTCATCATCGGTGAAACGTATGACATGACTTGTTGTTTTTCTTGGGCGCTCCGCACACCCACCACATCAAGTTCAGCCACACGTGCATCCGTCATGACTTTATATAGCCCCCAAATCCCAGCAATCAAGACCACACATGCAATAAACAACAACAGCCATCCACCCACATTGGTAAGCTTTTCCTTACGTGTCGGTGGTTTGTCATGTATCGATGTCGTTGCTGCACGTTTACGGCGCATTGACGCAGGAAGTTGAGCCATAATTTAGTGTGCCGCACCTGTTAGGGTTTGTTCCAAAATTGCAACACAAAGATCTTCAAAACTATAACCTACAGCATTAGCAGCTTTTGGTACTAGAGAATGACTGGTCATACCCGGAACAGTATTTACCTCAAGTAACCAAAAGTTTCCTTCTGCATCTTGCATCGCGTCAATACGGCCCCAACCACTCGCACCTACCGCTTGGAAAGCGCGTAAAGATAAAGCTTGTAGACGCTTTTCTTCATCTTCAGTCAAGCCACATGGAATACCATATTGCACATCGTTACGGTTATATTTCGCTTCGTAATCGTAAAAAGCCACATCTGCAGGCGGTTCCAAACGGATCACCGGTAATGCCTGACCATTTAAAATCACAATGGTAAATTCACGTCCGGTAATCCATTTTTCAGCCATCACGACTGCATCATGCTGGGTCGCTTTTGCAATTGCGGTTGCAAAGTCTTCAATTTTTTCAACTTTGCTCATACCAATGCTTGAACCTTCATGCACAGGCTTGATGATAAATGGCAAACCAATTGAATCTACAATTTCTTGCAAATCTGAATCTTTGCTGACAATACGATAAGGTGCTGTCGGTAGTTCTGAACCTTGCCAAACTTGTTTAGTTTTGACTTTATCCATACCAATCGCCGAGCCTTGAACGCCTGTTCCAGTGTACGGAATGTTTAACCATTCCAAAGTACCCTGAATTTGACCATCTTCACCACCACGACCA
Source organism: Acinetobacter sp. YH12098 (assembly GCF_013419235.1). Taxonomy (NCBI): domain Bacteria; kingdom Pseudomonadati; phylum Pseudomonadota; class Gammaproteobacteria; order Moraxellales; family Moraxellaceae; genus Acinetobacter; species Acinetobacter sp. YH12098. Next base: position 14,012 of record NZ_VPAO01000003.1, on the reverse strand, counting down.
TGAAGTACGATAAATGCACGGTCATAAGCCACCAACTCAGTCACACTGCGTTGCTGCGGATCAAATGCTTCGGCATTTACACCCGAACGCACCAATGCTTCAAGTACAGCTTTACCACTATCGAGAGAAACCTCACGTTCGGCAGATTTCCCACCTAATAACACGGCAACTTTGCCGAATTTTGAAGCATTTGACACGTTTATATCCTTAAACTTTTATCTACGGTCTAAACAAACTTTGGATCACCAAGCGGTAATCATTTTACATAGAGATTGTTTTGAGCAAGTTCGATTGAGATTGCTCCAACATTACCTGCGCCCTGTGTTAATAACAAGTCATTTGCTTGTAACACTTTTTTCATTACTGCTTGTAAGTTGCCTTCTACTGGATCGATGAGAATCGGCTCAACCTCACCACGGAGACGAATGCTTCGAGCCAACGCACGACTATCCGCACCCACAATTGGTTTTTCACCTGCAGGATAAACTTCTAATAACAACAGTTGATCGACTTGTGACAAGACATCGACGAAGTCATCAAAACAGTCACGCGTACGGCTAAAACGGTGCGGTTGGAACATCATCACCAAACGACGATCTGGATGACTTGCACGTGCCGCTTTAATGGTCGCTTCCACTTCTTTTGGATGGTGACCATAGTCATCGACCAATTTCACCAAGCCATCTTCAACTTCAAATTCGCCTTGTACTTGGAAACGACGACCTACACCACTGAAGCTTTCTAAGGCACGCGCAATCGCAGCATCAGAAACGCCTTCATCCGTTGCAATACCAATCGCTGCCAAGGCATTTAAGATATTATGAAGACCCGGCAAGTTAATGGTTAAACGTAACGGCTCACGGTCTTTACGCAAAACTGTAAAGTGTGATTGCATGCCTTCTTGAGCCACATCAACGGCACGAATGTCATTGTCTTCATTGAAACCATAAGTCACGACAGGACGACCAATACGCGGCATAATTTCACGGATGTTGGCATCATCACCACACATCACAGCTAAACCGTAAAATGGAAGGCGCTGTAAGAATTGTACGAAGGTATCTTTCAATACATCGAAACTACCACCATAGGTATCCATATGGTCAGCATCGATATTGGTGACAATCGTTGCCATCGGCTGTAAATGCAGGAATGACGCATCTGATTCGTCTGCTTCAGCCACGATATAACGGCTTGCACCCAATGCAGCATTCACACCAGTACGATTTAATAAACCACCAATGACATAAGTTGGGTCCAGATTTTCTTCTGCCAACATGCAGGTCACCAGACTGGTTGTCGTGGTTTTACCATGCGTCCCCGCAACGGCAATACCATGACGGTAACGCATTAATTCACCCAACATTTCTGCACGACGCACGACAGGTGTACGGGTTTCAATCGCCGCTTTCACTTCTGGGTTTTCAGAATCAATAGCTGTTGATACAACGATTACATTGGCGCCTTGAATATTTTCAGCAGCATGACCGATGAAAACTTGAATGCCGTTTTCTTCAAGCTGAGCCGTGGTTTTCGACGCTTTAATATCTGAACCTGAAACTTTATAGCCTTGGTTTTTCAATACTTCGGCAATACCGCACATGCCCGCACCACCAATCCCAATAAAATGGATGTGTTTAATACGGCGCATTTCTGGCACTTTAATGAGCTTTTTCGCTTGATCGGCAGGCGTTGATGGAGACATAGATTACTCGAATTTTACAAATCTTGAATTAAACCAACCACGTGCTGTGTCGCATCGGGTTGTGCCTGTTGTCGAGCCTTAACCGCCATTTCCATAAGTCGTTGGCGATTCATCAGCGGCTTCAACAACGCTGTTAAACTTTCTGCGGTCATGTCCGCTTGTGGGCAAATTTTTGCGGCATTGATATTGGCCAAGAACCCTGCATTTGCAGTTTGATGGTCATCCACTGCACTTGGCAGAGGAACAAACACGGCTGCTACACCTGCTGTCGCAATTTCAGTGACGGTTAGCGCACCAGCACGGCAGATAATCAAATCCGCTGCAGAATAGGCTGCTGCCATATCTTCAATAAACGGCTGAACTTCAACTTGCATATGTTCAGGTGCATTTGCATAACGAGCCAATGTGCTTTCAGCGTTATTTTGACCACACTGGTGATATACACTGAGTGGCTGTTCTAATTGCTGCAAGGCTGCCGGCACACATTCATTTAAGGCACGTGCGCCCAGTGAGCCACCCACAATTAAAACCCGTAATGGCAACCCAGCTTTTTCACGCTCTTGGTAACGCCATGACGGATTTAAAATTTCTGTAATTTCCTTCCGTACAGGATTGCCTGTGGTCACGATTTTATCTTGAGCTGGAAAAGTATTTGGAAATGCCTGACACACCGTTTTCGCCACACGCGATAATTGCGTATTGGTAAAACCAGCCACAGCATTTTGTTCATGAATAATCACAGGAATACCGAGTGCGCGTGCAGCAAGACCACCAGGCCCAGCCACATACCCCCCAAAGCCTGCAACTGCATCGACTTTGAGTTGTTTCATATAACGCATGGCACTCAAAGTAGCTTTGAGAATTTTAAACGGTGCCATCAGCTTACGCACGACTCCATTGCCGCGTACGCCTTGGATATCAATTTGATAAATTGGAATATTATGATTTTTAAGCAGGCGATTTTCCATGCCTGTTGGCGTTGCGAGCCAAGAAACTTCACAGCCTTGTTGTTGCAACTCTTTGGCAACAGCGAGCGCTGGAAAGACGTGACCACCGGTTCCGGCAGCCATCATCATGACATGTTTCGGCTTTACTTGCGTTACTTCGGTCACTGTCTAATTCTTCAATTCTAAAAAGAGGCTAATGATATTCGATTTTAAGCAAACAATTGTAATCACAAACGCATGACCGTGAAAGGTAATTTACTTTTTTTCAACAGGCGTATGATTGTTTTTTTCTACTATTTTAAAAGTTTAAACTAGTTTTATTATTAATCTATGAGAATTGAAAAAAAATCAGACAATTTTTCACTTTAATTGCATTCACTTACAGTTTTTTTGCTTTTTAAGCTCCCCTCCCCTTAGCGCAGGACAAAAAAAAGAGCCCGTGAAGGACTCTTTTAAATCTAGTGCAAAATTAAGCTTTTAAACCTGCCTCAAGGACATCAAATAAATCATCGGCAATCGAGGTACCAAATTGCGCATCAATTTCACGTACACAGGTTGGACTGGTGACATTGATTTCAGTCACGTAATTACCAATCACATCCAGACCAACAAACACTAACCCTTTTTCACGAAGGAATGGCCCGACTTTGGCTGCGATGGCTTTATCATTTTCAGTCAATGGACGCGCCTCGCCCAAACCACCTGCCGCCAAGTTGCCACGCACTTCACCATTTTGCGGAATACGCGCCAAACAATACGGTACGGGTTCGCCATTGATCATCAAAATACGTTTGTCACCATCCACAATTTCAGGGATGTATCGCTGCGCCATAATCGGCTGTGTGCCGTTATTGGTCAGGATTTCAATGGTTGAACCAATATTAACGCCATCTTGGTATAAACGGAAAATGCCCATGCCGCCCATGCCGTCTAATGGCTTCACAATCACATCACCATGTTCTTGTAAAAATTCACGAATCAGACTTTGCTGCGAAGTCACCAAGGTTGGTACTTGAAGTTCAGGGAATTGTGTCGCAAACAATTTTTCATTGCAGTCACGTAGGCTTTGTGGCTTGTTAATAATCCATGCACCTTCGCGTTCAGCCTGTTCCAAAATATAGGTGGTGTAGACAAAGTTCATGTCAAACGGCGGATCTTTACGCATCAAAACCACGTCATAAGCAGCAATTGGTTCTTTTTGTTTTTCGCCGAGTTCGTAATAGTGGTTGTAGTCTTCAAAAACTTTTAGCGGTGAAATCAAACCAAAGGCTTTGCCTTGATCGATATATAAATCTTGCTGTAATGCATAGCCTAGCTCATGTCCACGACGTGCTGCTGCCCATAGCATCGCCATTGAGGTATCTTTTTTTAGGTTTACATTTTCGATGGGATCCATCACAACAAGTACACGCATTATTCAGTGCTCTGTTCATTATCAATTTATGAATGAGTATAGCCGAGATTTTTCTTTTGTTTATTCTGATTTTGCATGTGTATGTATGGATTCGTGTGATGCAGGCGATAATTCGATATATTTCTATCATCGGCCTTATCTCAATAAAGGAAATAAGCCGTGAAAGCATTATGGCGTTAGGCCTGTGTAAATCGACGCCAAACAATCGATACAGATATTCATCACATCTACATCTCGCCCATCACTATTTTGGGTGAAAAAACACGTGCTTTTTATTTTTTTTTAGCTATTGTGTTAATTATTGTAAATAAAGAAATAGAATTAATTAATGATCAACATTGAGCAGATGGCTATCATTCTTAATGCTTTGCCAGACCCTGCTTTTGTCATATCGCGTAGTGGAAAATACGTTGCGGTTTTTGGTGGGCGCGATAATCGCTATTACCACGATGGTTCCGGTCTTGTTGGTACCTATATTTCAGATGTGATCAAGCCAGATAAAGCCAACTTTTTTATGCAACTGATCGACCAAGCTCTAGCGTCAGGAAATCTACTCATCGAAGAGTACGAATTGAGCAATAGGGATGTAAAAGGTCTGCCCGATTATGGTCCTGAAGAGCCCATTTGGTTTGAAGTGCGCATCCAAGCCCTTAGTTTTTCAGTAGATGAAGAAGACGTTGTGCTTTGGGTCGCAAGTAATATTTCAGCGCGTCACAACTTGGAAATCAAGCTGAAGGAACTCAGCCATACCGATCAGTTAACTGGTCTTTTCAACCGAAGAAAATTAGAGCATGACTTAGCATTACATTATGAGTCATACCTACGGCATTCCATACAGACCTCGATCTTGATGTTCGATCTTGATAACCTCAAAAAAATCAACGACAGCAAAGGCCATCATGTCGGTGATGAGGCAATCCGAGCAGTCGCAGATATTCTTCGTTTAACGCTGCGTAAAACCGATTGCGCCTGCCGCTTAGGTGGAGATGAGTTTGTGGTCGCATTACCCAACACGGGCTGTGAACAAGCCATTCAATTTGCCAAACGGATTCATGAACATTCCAGAAAAGAATTAAGTCGGTTTTCAATAGATAACGCGCATGTCACCGTGAGCATAGGAGTGACAACCATCATGCCTGAAGATTGTACCTACGAAGATACAATTAAGCGTGCTGATCTAGCGCTGTATAAAGCCAAACATGGCGGGAAAAATAGAATTGTCGCGGCCTAAGCATGCGGCAGAAATAAACCAAATTTAACAGTTTATTTAGCAATTTGATATTCAAACCGTTGTAATTGTTCAAGATGAACTCTATTCCCTTTTCAGCATAAGTTCAATTTAGATAGGTGTCCGATATGCAGCAAGCCATTGTTGATTTTGCCTTGGATGATGAAAATCAGTGGTATGCCATTTTAGCTTGTGGCCATACACAGCATGTCCGGCATGATCCGCCTTGGCAAAACCGTTCTTGGGTTATCACTGAGCAAGGGCGGAAAGAAAAACTAGGGGTGATGCTGGAGTGTAAGAAGTGTGATGAAGAGATGTAAGCCCAAAATAGAAATGTCCGGTTTCTCCAAAGTAAAAATGTCCGCTTTTAGAATATGCGCTTTTGCAATTTCCTTAGCGGACGGTTTGATATGTTGGTGTCTATGTCGGATAAAGAACTTAAACGATTGTCGGTCTTGCAAGAAATCTGTGATCAACGTATAACTCAATCCCAGGCTGCTCAGCTACTTCATATCTCAGAACGTCACATCAGACGCTTACTGCAGAAATACAAAGCTCAAGGTCCCGCTGCATTAGCCCATGCCGGTCGTGGCCAAATCAGCAATTCTAAACTTCCTGAAGAACTCAGACTTAAGTGTCTCAATATTGTTTCAGATCAACTTTATGGTTTCGGACCCACTTTAGCGCATGAAAAGCTCACCACCGTGCATGGATTCGATCTTTCAGTAGAAACCCTGCGTTCCTGGATGATTGCAGCCGATTTATGGATCCCTCGCTGCAAGCGCCTGAAACGACCATATCAGCCTCGTTATAACCGAGATTGTTATGGTGAATTGATCCAAATTGATGGCTCACACCATGATTGGTTTGAAGGTCGAGCACCTAAATGCTGTCTGCTAGTATTCATCGATGATGCCACAGGAAAATTGCAGCATTTACGCTTCTGTGCGTCAGAGTCAGCCTTTGACTATATGATTTCGACACGTTTATATATCGAACAGCATGGTAAGCCATTGGCATTTTACAGTGACAAACATTCAGTTTTTAGGGTGAATCAAAGTAGCAAGAAAGACACCAAGATTACCCAGTTTGGACGTGTTCTGAGCACTCTCAATATCGATATCATTTTCGCTAACTCCCCTCAAGCCAAAGGTCGTGTAGAACGAGCGAATAGAACACTTCAGGATCGTCTGATTAAGGAGATGCGTCTAGAAGGCATAGTTCAATTGCAGATGCCAATAAGTGGCTGCCGTGCTTTATTGAGCAATTTAATCGTAAATTCGCCAAGATGGCTTTTAATCCCAAGGATCTACATCGGCCTATCGCTGAAACAGCCGAAGAATTAGATGATGTTTTTACCTGGCGTGAACCCCGCAGGGTCACGAACAGCTTGACGATTACTTATGATAAATGCGTATATATCTTGGAAAACAGCGAAGAAAATCAAAGATTGGGCGGCAAGTATCTTGAGTTCCTGGAATATCCGGATGGTACTGTAGCCATTGAATATCAGGGAAGAAAAATCAATTACAGCATCTTTGATAAATTAAGTCAGCTCAACCAGAGAGAGATCGTTGAGAATAAACGTTTGGGTTCTGTGCTGGCACATATTCAACAACAGCATGAACAACTGGAACACCAAAACAAACGCAATCGTTCTCAAAAGATGCCACGTAGACAAGCACAGAAAACAGCGATTGAACAACGAAATTCAATCCTGTGCTTGACTTGGAAATGTCCATATAGGACATTTCTATTTGGTTATTAGGTAGGACATTTCTACTTGGGAATAACAGTTTTAATATTACTTTAAGATCAGTATCTTATCGTTATTCATACCCTCTGGAAGGTTCTCGTTCAACCGACTTGGAAACAAGTCGGTTTCTTTTTAAGCAAAACTGTAACTTTTAGCCAATAAAATTGATTAAAAAACATTCGTTTTTGCATTTTTTCCTGATTTCTCAAGGGTCACAGTTCAGAAATAATCCCCCAATTTCTGCGGACAACTATTGGGATAAAAATCTTGCATTATGTATTCGATCGAATACAATATAGTGAGAAGAAAAGGAATCCTCATGATTGAAATTAAACGTCTACCAGAATTTGATTAATGGTTGGATGGCATTAAAGACAATATGACCCGCATTCGCTTGAATCGCCGATTAGATAAGGTTCAACGTGGGAACTGGGGAGACATTAAACCTCTCCAAGATGGTGTTTGGGAAATGAGAGAGTTCTTCGATTCAGGATGGAGGATGTATTACATCCAACATGATGACGTAGTTATTGTAATGCTTGGTGGCAGAGATAAATTAACTCAACAACAAGACATCAATCGTGCAGTCAAATTATCAAAAACGTTGGAGGATTAAAATGGTTAAAGTAGCTGATTTACCAAGTTTTGATATGGCTGAGTCACTCAAAACTGAAGAAGATATTGTAATATACCTCAATATGGTTCTTGAAGAAAATGATCCTGCTGAATTAGCGCACGCACTTGGTGTAATTGCTAAAGTAAGAGGTATGACCCAAATTGCGAAAGAAGCAGGTATTGGACGAGAAGCCCTTTACAAAGCACTTCGTCAAGATTCAACGCCTCGTTTTGATACGATCAACCGTGTTGTGAATGCTTTAGGTTTAAAATTGACAGTTCAACATGCTTAAAATTTAAAAAATATAATAGAAAAATGGGATTTTAAGGCTCCCATTTTTTATTATATAACGCCCATTCCATTGAATCAAAAAACTTAATTTCAATATGCCTCATTATTTTATAAAAAGTAGAGTAATGACGAATACATTTAATAATGCTGAATGGCTGGTTAAAAAAAAAACTTGAAAAAAATATAAAAAGTGATAAATTTCACACTTATTTTTATAGACGTGATTTTAGTACCTATAAAAAATAAAAGGTGAAAGCAATGCTATTTATGACGATTGCTTTTGGGCTATCGGATTTAATACTTGGAATTCTTAAATGAAAAAATTTATCACTACTGCATTATTAGTATCTACTAACTTACTTTTAGCTGGACAAGCAAGTGCTGAAACACCAGCAGCAGGCACACAGCAGGCACAAACAACTTTTGATGTAAAAATTGAAGTTCTTTCTACATGTTCTATCAATGCAACAGAGATTGATTTTGGTAAAGTAAATAGCGGTAGTGTTGCAAGTGATAAAACAGGAACCCTAAATGTAACTTGTACAAATCAGACACCCTACCGTGTAGGTCTTTCAGGTAGTGGTAAGATGAAAAATGAAACAGATGAATCATCAAGTATTGCTTATGAGTTATTCCAAGATGGCAATACGCCATGGGATAACGATGAAAATAAATATTCAAACAGTGGTTCAGGTAACGTAGAAGCAATCCCTGTAATTGCTAAAGTTGTTGGCTCAACAAATGTTCGTGCAGGCAACTATAAAGATACAGTTACAGCCACGGTAACATATTAATATTTGTTATCGTAAAGATATTCTTCATTTAAAGGATATCAATATGAGAAATACGATACGTTGCTCTAATCTACTACGTAAGTACAGTTTAGTTTGTTTAGTAACGAGTATTTTTATGATACAGGCGCATGCTGCAAGCTTGCAGGTTGCGCCTATTTTATTAGAGTTTTCCCCTCAGGAAAAAGTTAAAGAGCTTTGGTTAACCAATACAGGAAGTGACGAAATTCGAGGCCAAGTCCGAGTAAATTATTGGACACAAAATAATAATCAAGATGTTATTACACCTACAAAAGATCTGATAGCAAGCCCCATGGTATTGACTATACCTGCTGGGCAAAGACAATTAGTTCGCTTGATTCGTAGCGCAAATAGCAATCTTTCATCTGAACAAGCCTATCGACTCATCGTCGATGAATTACCTAATCCAAAAACTGAAGAGAAAAGCGGGTTGCAGCTTTTGCTGAAATATTCGATCCCAGTTTTCTTTAAAACATCACATATAAATGCTGTAGATCAAGGCTTAACTTCTTTAAAAGGCATGACATTTAAATATACGGATCATCAATTACTAGTCATCAATCAAACTACAAGTTATAAGCGTTTTAGCCAGTTTGCTTATGTAGATTCTCAAGGTAAAAAGACACCAATTCAAATGGGACTGATGGGCTATGTTCTAAATGGTCAGAGTATGCAATGGCCTATCCCTAAACAACTGAATATTCAACCGACTGGAAAATTTGTTGCTGTTGTGAACATGGATGTACGTGAACAAATACTTCAATTAGCACATTGATGTATTCATCAATTTTGGAGTGGTTTTTGTGAGTGTACAGATTAGTGATTTGCTATTTGCAGGAGCAATCATTGCAGTGGCACCTAATACACTTGCACAAGTCAACGATCCAAAACTGATTCAAAATATGCAGCAAGATTTATATTTAGATGTCGAACTAAATCAATCAGCACAACCAGAAATAGGACATTTTTTACAACAAGATAAACAGCTTTATATAGATGTGACATCATTAGACAAACTCTCAATTCAAAGTAGTGCTCCTCAAATCTTGGTTGACCAAACAAACTATATTTCTTTAGATGCTATTAACGGGCTAAGTTATCAATATGACAATCTAAACCAGAAAATCACCATACAAGTCCCTATTGAATTATTAAGTGCAAAAAACCAATATAGTTATCAAGCTAAATCTGTAGCAACGGTTAATCCCCAGCAAGAAAGACAAGGCTTACTTTTAAACTATACGGCTTTTGCACAACAAACTGATGATCATTTTTCATTTAATGGATGGAATGAACTTCGTTATTTTGGTCTATTCAATGGTGTACTGAGTATTTCAGGTAATTATCAATATCAAGATAATCAGTTTACTGATCGTCAAATTCTAGATACGTATTGGGAGAAAGACTTCCCAGAGCAAATGCTTCGTTTACGTTTGGGCGATGCGCAAAGTGATGCTTTAACGTGGACACGCTCTACTCGGATTAGTGGTCTAAGTTTGGCTAAAAATTTCGCATTACAGCCTTATACGGTTACAACCCCATTAATGAGTTTTAAAGGGCAGGTTGCACTCCCTTCACAGATTGACCTTATCATTAATGGAATCAAGCAATCATCACAGAATGTAGTGCCAGGGCAGTTTGATATTCAAACTACACCGAGTATTACAGGTGCTGGCAATGCACAAATGGTCATTACTGACATCAATGGCCAACAACAAGTCCAAAATTTTTCACTCTATCGCGCAAATCACTTACTGGCACGGGGTCTAAATGATTGGTCATTTAACCTTGGTTATCCTAAATTAAATTATGGCATATCTTCATTTGATTATGCTGATGATTTAGCATTAAGTGGTAGTTATCGTTATGGATTAAGCAATACATTGACTGTTGAGACCCATACTGAGTTGACTGAAAAGTTACAGCAAGTGGGGCTAGGTGGTGTTTACCAATTAGGGAGACAAGCTGGTCAATTCAATGTCTCTTATGCCCATAGTTATACACCTGAAAACACGGGACAGTTGCTTGGATTCGGTTATAGTTGGAACTCAGCATTGTTTAGCTTAAATTATAGTGGATTACGTCAATATGGGCAGTTCAGTGATATCGCTAGTTTAAATGATGCTTCATATGCAACCCAATCCAATCAATTTTACATGGGCTTAAATACGAAGTTTGGTCAGTTAGGAGGGAGCTATATTCAACAAGAGTATAAGGATCAGTCCAGCAACGAATATGTTCTATTGAACTGGTCTTATATTTTCCCTCGACGAATGAATCTGAATTTAAGTTATAGCAGGGACTTACTAAATAAAGAAAATAGTTACTACCTGTCCTTTAATATTCCATGGGCGAAACGGAATTCAGCAACTATCACAGCTCAACGTAGTAATGATCAAAATCAACTTAGCCTGAACGTCTTACATTCTGTGGATCAAGACCAAGGTGGTTTCGGTTGGCAAGCAAGGGCCAATCATACTGAGTTATACTCACAATTTCAGGGGCAACTGGATTATTTAAGTCGTTATGGCTTGGCCCAACTTAACGTTCAACATACGACCTCAGACCAAAGTAATACCAGTATTTATGCTTCAGTGAATGGCGGGGTTGTACTATTGAAAGATGCTATCTTACCTAAACGCCTAAGCAGTGGTTCATTTGCTATCGTTTCAACAGATCAAATACCTGATGTGCCTGTACGACTAGAGAATCGTTTAATTGGTAAAACTAATAAAAAAGGTTATCTACTACTCGATTATTTGAACCCTTATCAGAATAATAGTATCGCTATAGATACGCTTGATTTGCCAATTAATCTAAAAATTGAAAAAACGCAACAAAATGCTGTACCACGCCAATCGAGTGGCGTTTTTGTACAATTCCCGATGTATCAAGTGAAATCTGTGCAACTTCAAGTAGTAGATTTACAGGGACAAAATGTGAACGTGGGAACTTCTGTATGGCAAGAAGAACCGATTCAGCAACAACAACCCACAACTATTGTGGCTCACGATGGAGTTGTGTATATCGATAACCTAAAAAATAATACACTTTACATAGGCAATCAACTTAAGCAGTGCCGAGTGATACTGCCTGAACTTACAACATTAAAAGGTTTTAGTGATTTGGGGCGAATGGTATGTCAATAAACTGCAATGACTTGTTTAAAATGAGTGATTCAACGAAATATTTTATTTATGCAAGTTTATTCTTACTAGTATCTATTCTTTTTTGTTTACCTGCTTATGCTAGTAGCTGTTGGTTAGGGCAGTCTGCAACGTTAAGTTTAGGAACATCAAATGCTCAAGGCTCAGCACTTGTTTCAACAGATGTTATTGCTGACTGTTACTTTAATTCAAACCAGCCTGTAACGTATAAGCTATGTTTAGTGGCTGATAGTTTTGATCCCGCAGGTAGTACTCCTCGAAGTATGATTATTTATAATCCTGTAAGAGCATTACTCAATTATGAATTATATTCTGATGCAGCAAGAACATTTAAGATTCCTGATTCAGAACGTAAAAACCAAGCACAATGCCAAACTTTCCAGTTTGAAGCAGGAACTGGAAATGTCAGTACTCGGCTTAAACTATATGGTCAGGTGTTGCCTGGACAGAACGTACCAGCAGCATACTATCAAACGAATAGTATTGGATTGAAACTTTATTCTGCATACAAGGTTGGATCAGAAGTACCAACGGATACAGAAGCCCTTGCAAATTCGAATACTGGTAATAATAATTTAATTGTTAACTCATATTATGAAAATAGTTGCTTAATTCAGTCGGCAACAGATATTAACTTTGGTGCGGTTGACCAACTGAAGACACCGTTAATAAGCTCAGGAAATATACAGTTAGCCTGTCCCGTTGGCACTATTATGCAAGTCAGTTTAAATAATGGCATCAATGCGCAGGGCACACAAAGAAGAATGAGAAATGCTTTAGGAAACTATATCCGATACAACCTTTCTAGGAACGCACACGATGATCAACCTTGGCAAGGTAATACTTTTTACTCTGTAGATAATCATAATATACCTGTATATGCAACGGTTCCAGCTCAACCCATCAGTAGTACTGGGCAATACTCTGACACGATTACAGTAACTCTAACTTATTGATTTTTATTTTAAAATTAATAGGTAACCGTCGCAGTTACTGTGTCACTATATTTCCCAGCAGGAACATTAGCATTGGGAACCTTACCCCAAATCTTAATATTTTGTGTTTCCCCTGTCCCCTGTTGTGACAAACGATTGTCTGCAATATTGCCCCATTCTTTGCTCATGGCAACATCTTGATAAAGCTGATAAGGAATTTGTATGGAAATATCATTGGCATGCTTCAAACGACCATCACTATTTAAAGCAATATTATAGGGAGTACCATTAGTACAATGAACATTTAAGCTCCCTGTCGCTTGAACATTCTGTGCATTACGAGTCACAGTCCCAAAATCAATATCCGAAGAGCCTCCTGCTCCAATCTCACAAATTTCTGCAACTTGCATTTTGACTTGAAACTGTGTGGATTGACGATCACTCATGGTATATGCGGAAACAGAGACTACAGCTAAAATTACAAAAGAATATTTAAAAATTTTCACTTGACTCATTTACCATAATTTCAACTTATTAACTCCATTAAATATTACATAGTTTTTTAAGAAATAACATATAGTTAATATAATAATTCCTAAAATAGGAGCTAAATCTATGTAAGCCAAAACTTACATGGATTTAGCTCATTTTCAGATTGGTAAATCAAGTCGCTAGCCCTATGCTGATACATTAGGGCGCTGGATGTTTACAAAAAATGATAATAAAATTGCACAAGAAATAGGCCAAACTCTAGCTGTATCACGTACATCCAGATGTAAAAGCTCGACAGAATATCGGGCCTTTTTATTCCCATGTGAAAACTGACTGAACTCACCATAAATATGGTCTATATTTTGGTTATCATCGCAACAGAACTGTTTCATCAATAAGGAAAGCAGCTTCAGCTACCTTTCTTATTATCTCAATTAAATAAACTTATATTTAAAAAAAACTTAATAATAAAATTCAAGTTGAAAAGTATTTTATTTACTTTCAATATAGTCCATTAAAATCTTATAAGTTGTCATTAAAAAGTAAACATGTATTCTTTTCCGAATTGGTTTGATACTTTCTCCACCCATTGCTCTATTTTATCAGCTGTCATGACTTGAAAATCTCGCCAATAATATTTCATCTGCTT
>NZ_VPAO01000041.1:0-38834 GCF_013419235.1 Acinetobacter sp. YH12098 | reverse complement strand
TCGTTTGAAGGATAAAAAAAGAATTGGGATTCAGCCCCAGGTTGAAACTTAATACGAGATCAAAGGGGTCAATTTTACTTTGCCATTTGAAAGGTAAAAGGGGTCAATTTTAGAATGCCGTTGACATTCTAGAAAGTATGTGATTTTAAGTTTGACTAGAACTGCTTTAAATCTACTCATCTGGTCACATTATGGGGATAGTTAAAAAAGGTGTTGTGATCGGAATAGACACATGCAAAGCAGGTTTTGAAGATGGTGATCAATTTATTATTCCTTCAACAAAAGGGGAGTTGAGATATTTAAAAACAGCGCGAAGCAGGCCAATGTGGCAAGTGTTGAAAAATTAATGTCGGTAGGAAATTCAAATATTTTAAATTGGGATAATGAAGAGGTTTTAATAAAGAGGTTTTAATAAAGCATGGTTTGCTTTATAAAATGCAGGAATGGGCATACGAAGAGGAAGTAAGTATTGTAAAAAATATTAGAGATGCTCAATTCGGGTATTATTTTTCTACAAAAACACATGCATATATCAATGACCAACTTTGGCAAAGAGTCCTATTGCAAACACGTCCAATATTTATACATTAAAATTGCCTGAAGAAGCCTTTGTTGAAGTATATGTTGGGAAAAATGCATATATTGATCTTAGAAGAAAGCAAGAGCTTGTGAAGCCAGTAATTGATCATAAGAGGTAGATCAGTTTGAATTACTGAAAGATCTAAGTATTGAATCTAATATTGGTTTGAAATGCATTTCATTAGATTTGGAAACATGGTCTTTAAAAGCGAATCAAATTTAATTTGATGGTTTTGAGTCATGGGTGGTTTCAAAACTCCTATATTTGTGTCAGCTGAGTTGAATTTAGGTTGTGATAGAGTAGGCATTATTCATGCTGCATGGAGTGTGTAATTGCAATGAAAATGTCAAAACTCTCTTTTTTACTCGCTCTTTGTCTACCTGTGATTAGTTTTGCACAAGATGCTGAGATAGCACAAAAGCATTTACCTGATGTTCGGATATCCATGCAGCGGATGCTTCGCTCGACTGAAGGACGCTATTTCTTAGATTTGTATGCTGGTATATGGAATCCGCACGGGACTTTGACTGATCTGCAAGAGCCCAAACAAATTAACTTTAAAGGGACTCAAAAAGCTGATTTTATAGATCTGAATTCAGTCAATGTTGGGACTGAACAAAGTGCGGCAACTGCTTATCGATTAGCAGGAACATTGAATGCAAATACAGGCTCGTTTAAAGCTGAACTGATGGAAAAAACGGTACCACCATCTACAAGTTATTTACAGTTTGAACCTGCGTTTAAAGCTGCAGATAAACCTATCCTGCTGTTTAAGTTTTATGGGGTGCAATCTGCAGACCAACCTTATGGGAAGTCACTAAAACGCGTAGATGTAATTAATAAGTCAAATGGCGAGGTACTACAGTCATTACAAGGCTTTAATGCCTTTGGGAATAGTATGGGATTCTTAGATGTAAACTTTGATGGATACTATGATGTTGTACTTTCGGATACCTCTGATGGTCGAAAAATAGAAGATAAGCGATTTATTTATTGGATGTACAATCCTAAAACGAAGAATTTTCAACGCTCACCGCAATTGGAGAAAATTGCTGGCTTCCCAAAATTAAAAGGAGAGCTGCAGCAGATCGACTTTGGATCAGGTCAAATCTTTCGAGTCGATCAAGGATTGCTTTATCCAGTCAGTGAGTAAGTTAAATTTTTTAAAAAGCCCCATAACTTGGGGCTTTTTTTATTTATAGAATTTTCTAAAGAAGAATTCAGGCAGTTTAAAAAGAGGTAGTCCGTATTTTGAATAAAAAAGCAAAGTAAAATGAGTGTTGAAAGAGAGGGAGGGAATTTCTATATATGTGATAATTCACGTAATAAATGAGATTCTAAAAATTTGAAAAACAAAAACTGAAATTTCAAGAAAGAAAATATGATTTACAAAAGCTTAACATTGGAAACTAAGACGTGTTTCAAAACCTGTAATTTAATACAAAGGCTCAGTATTTGGTGACGTAATTCTTGTATTGCGTTTCAAAAGACATACCTGAAAGTGGTGATTATACATTCGAGATTCTATTTAAAATTTAAATTTAATCGGTCTTTACTATTAATATAGTTGAATATTCACGTAGTATTGGTTTGTTTGAAAATTATTTTGAACTATTTCACAAATATTTGGTGAAATATGTAACAGCCTATATTATTTTTAATGTTACTAAATTTAATAAAAACAATAAGATATGTTATACCAAAAAATAGGGATATGAAAAAAATCCCCAAAATTTGGGATAAAGAGAAAAATTAAATAAAAATATAAAAATTAAAAATATTTAATATATTACAGCCACATAATTTAAATATTCGTAAAAAATAATATTACATTAATATTCGTGTGAATATTCCACATTAGGTTCTTTTTTTCTCCACATGATTAAGAATGAATCAGCACCTAGGGAAAGTAAGATTAATTAGTTTTTCTTAACAAATATCCTTTGATGCACATACTAATAAATCTCATATGAGAATGGAGAAGTGAAATGTCTACATCTAAAATTTTAACCGCAGTACTATCTGTAACATTGTTCGTAGCACTTCCAGCAACATCTGCAATCGCTGGTGGTAAAAAAGAATCTAAACAATGTGGCGGTGCGCCGTGTGAAGGCGAAATCGACATCGAGTTACAGATTCTTAAAGCATGTGAGCTTTTGGTAGGTAAAGACATCAAACTCGTTGAAGACAGTTATAGGGGTGCTAGTGGCTTTACAGTTACAACGAACACTCCATATACATTAAATCTATCTACGCTAAACGCGGGTTCAAGTGCAGATACTTTTGTAAAACATGAAACCACTAGTGACAAAGTATTTACAAAAATCACGACTTCAAAAGGTGGTGTGAATTATCCAATCGGTTCTACACCTGTAACTGGTATGAGCGTTGATAACTTTGCTGTATCTGTAGCTCCAAAAAATACAATTTCAGGTACTCAACGTGCTGGTACATACAAAGATACTTTATATATCAAAGTAGCTTACTAATCCAAATTTAGGGAGTTGATTCTACACAGTTAGGGTCAACTTCTTTTTATTTTTGAATTGATAATAATATTTAAATGTACTGGGGTGGGTATATGAAAAGTTTATTCAAAGTCGTTTCATTTAGTTTAATGACTTGCTTATTGAGTCCTCAAATATTTGCAGGTATTTCAATTAGCCCTGTGCAGTTATATTTAACCGATAAATCTAAACAACGCAGTGCGACATTTACTTTGGAGTCGAAAGGGGATGATGAGACACCACGTATTTTTGAGGCTCAAGCATTTAAATGGACTCAAAATGCCGCAGGGGAAGATGTTCTTTCACCTGAATCCAATATTATTATCAATCCGAAGAACTTTATTTTAAAACCAAATTCAAAACAAATGGTTCGTGTGGGTTTTACTCAATCTGTAGAAAGTATGAACCTACAACAAGAAGAAGCATGGCGTATTCTTTATACTGAGCTACCTCAAGTGACGAACTCTGAATCGAAAATTGCACTGTTATTAAGTATTAATGTGCCATTTTTTGTCGGCAAACAAGAACCCGCTTATTTGAAATTTATTGCTAAAAAATCGAATGGTCGCACCATTATTCAGGTTGAAAATTTAGCAAAATCACACATTCAAATCCAAAAACTTTATGTCATCGATAAAAGCAAGAAAACAGTCGCTGAATCTTCCGATATGAAATATTTATTGGCATTAGGTAAAAACCAATACGACATCGGGAGTGTTTCTTTACAAGGCGCTAGTAATTATAAAGTCGTTGTGGAAACAGATAAAGGTGACACTCCTTTGGAGTTTAATTTAGTTGAGTAGTGGCTATGAATAGAATTACATTGCTTCTATATTGTATTTTATGTGCTAATTCTGCTCATGCAGAAGCTGTTGATATGCCTGATGATTTATTTCCAACCAGTATTTGGGTAAACGAAGTAGACCGCAAGAGCGAAGTATTATTACTGACTGAAAATAACAAGTTTTATATAGAGTGCGCAGATCTTGATAAGCTGCAAATTAAAGTAGAAATTCTGAAACGACATGCAACTAAAAATTCATTTTGTTTGGTAACGGATCAAGATATTCATTCTGGATTTGATCCTCAATTGCAAGCTATCAAAATTAATCTTCCATCAAAATATTTCTTTGGGCTAGAAACGGATGCCTTAATCAGTCAGCCGATGCCTGCAAATTTTGGTGCATTTCTCAATTATGAAATGCACTTTGAAAATAACACTCAACATAATAATTTTGGTGTACTGCCTGAACTTGGGGTGTTTAAAGACAATTGGATTTTAAGAAATAATGCCTTTTATCGAAATAATAAAGGGGATGATTATCGTGAAGAAAAATTTGTAAGGTTAAATAGTAGTCTTGAGTTTGATTTCTCCAAAAGTGCGACCAAGCTGATTATTGGTGATACGACCTCTGCCTATAGCGCATTAATTCATGGTGTGCGATTTGGTGGTTTGAGTTTTGGTACAGACTATACGTCACGTCCAGATTTTGTGTATTGGAATATTCCAAGTCTAAAAGGTAGTGCAGTTTTACCTTCGACTGTTGATTTATATATTGATGGCGTAAATATTTATCAGAAAAAGATTTCACCTGGAGATTATAACTTACAAACAGGTGCCAATATTGAAAGTGCAGGTACAGCGCAAATGGTTGTACAAGATGTCTTGGGGAATACCACTGTTCGAAGCTTCCCGGTGTTAATTAGTAGTAAATTGCTCAAAGAAGACTTAAATGATTACAACATTTCATTAGGGAAACTACGCTTCAGTTATGACGAAGAAAATAGTGATTATCGCGATTTTTTCAGTTCAGCCTATTGGCGTAGAGGTGTCACCAGTCGTACCACGTTGGGTGCAAGTGCTACCTATAGTGACAAAGTAAAAAATGCAGGACTGCTATGGACGCAAGCGGTCAATCGATGGTTTGTTTTAGACAGTATTTTTTTAGGCAGTAAAACCGATAATGACGATGGCTATTCTGCAGGTTTGGCTATTAGTCGTAATTTCGGGAAACTCAATTTTGGTGTGAGTTCACGCTACGCTACAAATGATTATCGGGCGTTAGGTTATGAAGATAATCATATTTTTCCAAAATTTGAAAATATGGCGTATTTGAGTTTTGCTAATTTCCCATTCTTTCAAAATTTAAACCTGAACTATATCGAACAAACCCAGTATGAATCTAATGATCCTTTATTTGAATTAGAGGATCGCAAAATGCTCACAGTGGGTGTGAGTCGCGAAATCACACAGAATTTAATGTATACCGCCAATTATTTTAAAGAATTTGGTGATAGCGATGACTCAGGTGCTTTTATTACATTTTCTTATAATTTTGGTGGTGGTAAACGTATTCAGGCTGATGCAGGTACCAATAAATCCGGCGGTGTACGTTTCATCCAAAATGCATTTGGTGAATATGGTGCAAATTATGCGCTAGGTGTGGATTATCGTAATGATGAAACGGTATTAAATGCCTATGGTGGTTTGTCCACTAATGTTGGTGATTTAACCCTAAGTCATCTCTATAGTGAAAATGATTCAACAACACAGGTTGGCTACCGTGGCGCTATGGTGTGGTTGGGTGGTCAATACGCATTGACCAGTTTTGTCGATAATGCTTTTGCTTTAGTGAATGTTGGTGGTCGTGAAGATATTGATGTCATGCGATCAATGTCTCCAGTCGCGAAAACCAATAAAAAAGGCTATGCCTTTGTACACGATATCGTTCCTTATATTAATTACGATATTTCATTCGATGAAAACCAATTGCCGATCGAAAGCAAAGTTCCGAATGCTGCACATCGTTTAGTTGCGTTAAGACAGCGTGGTTATAACATTAATTTTTCAGTATTTGATACACAACAAATATTGGTCAAAATATTGGATGAACAAGGTCATCAATTTGTGGCAGGAAGTGAAGTTGCAATTGATACCCCAGAAGCTGATGTTTATCCAGTGGGTTCAGATGGCACGGTAATGTTATATGGTTTGGTTGAAGGCTACTACAAGTTGACGGTGAGGACCAGTGGTGGTCGATCTTGCCAAACAGCTTTAACAGTGCCGAAAAAGGTAGAAAACCAAACTCCTGAATTAATTACATTGCAGTGTAAATAAAGGAGTATTTCCAATGAAAAGTATTTTACTCATCTCAGCAGCGTTATTTAGTTCAATGACATTTGCAGCGCCGAGTCGTTGTGAAATGGGACGAATCAGTGAAACCAATATGCGCTTGGCGAATTACTATAATAGTCAAGCGGCAAGTTCATTTAGTGTCGATTGTTCCGGTAAATACCGCATACGCTTTAATAGCCGTAATTTGCAGGATACTTCGGGCAGTAGTTTTGTGACGAATGGCCCGATTAAGCTCAAAACACGGATGACTGTTTCAGGTGCGATGGAAAATCTGTGGAATGTTTCTACCGAGCAAGGCGCTGGCAAAAATAACTATGTGATTGCTGTGCGTTTGGTGGAGCGAGTGAATGCAACGACACCAGCAGGAATCTACCGCGATACAGTCTTTGTAAATATGGTGTTTTGAGTTGCTTAGCGACAAAATTTATTTCAAGCCCAAGGTGATTATATGCGGAGTGCTGATTTCGTTCATACCGCTAGATTGAAGCTTGATGATAGATATTTAGGTGAATCTTGGGCTTTAATCTAAGTAGCTTAATTTTCTGCTATGCATATAAAGTCAGAAATGAAGGAAATTTGATTTCAGCATATGCTTCCCCGAAAACTACTTTGGGTGTGGCGATTTTTTTTGCACTACGCTTGACTAAAAGTGTAAGACGAATTGAAAAATTTAATGGCACTTTGGCCACACTGGTCGCACAAACAAATGAGAGTAAATACACATTTTACACAATCATTATCAGTTGGAAATGGAAAATATTCGCTTGCAAGAGCGTATTCAAATAGCACATGACCTACATGATGGCTCAGCTCGATCATTGCGATTAATGGCATAGGCTGAGCAGAGCGCCAAAGATCTGACCAATCCACAATTTTTATCGATGTTGAAAATTTTAAGAGATGATTTACGACAGATCATTGATAGTGGTCCTAGTTTAGGCACTAAACTGCCTGAAACCCCTTTGTTATGGATGGCACCCTTTAGGCACCGTTTTAATCAGTTATTTGATGAGCTCGATATACACGCTAAATGGTCAGTTCCTGCAAAATGGGAAGTGGATGTTACCCCATTGGAATGTTTAACCTTACAGCGTGTAGCCGAAGAAGCATTAACCAATATTGTGAAGCATAGTCATGCGACCGTGGTGCAGATTCGGATTTATTATGAAAACTCGGCATTGATAATGGAAGTGGAAGACAATGGTGTGGGGTTTGATGTGGATCTGGTTAATCAAGCCGGTTTGAGTGTGGGGCTTCGTAGTATGAGTGGGCGTTTAGAGCGGATGAACGCAGATATGCAAATTACTTCTCGTGCGGGTCAGACGATTTTAAAAGTGATTAAAAATTACGGATAAATCATGATTTTGTAGATGAAATAAGATAATTTCTTTCAATAAACTGTCATCAAAAAATCATCAAAATGCAAAAAACAGCTGCTTAAACTGTGGATATACATTTATAAGAAGCATGTAAGATCATGACAGAATCGGCTATCAATTTGGGGCGTATGCAGGATGAACCTGCACGCTTTCAATTCCAATTTAAGCATATGCAATCACGAATGGATGTGCAAACGGTCTCAACCTTAATCCGTCCAGGTCTAAAAATCGCCATTGTGACAGATACGTGGGCCCCAGAAATTAATGGTGTTGCACATTCTTTATTGCAGTTGTGTAAAGGCTTGCAGCAACAAGGCAACTCAATTTTTTTAATACGCCCTGAACAATCCGAAAGTTGTCAGGATTTCAGGCCTGATCAAGAGTGTTTGGTTCGAGCGCAGTCGATTCCTAAATATTCAGGTTTACAATTTGGCTGGCCGCAACTGATCAAACTCAGTAAAGCTTTAAAAAAAGCCCAAGTCGACATTGTGCATATAGTCACTGAAGGGCCTTTGGGTTTTGCTATGCTTCAACTGGCGCGTTCTTTACAGATTCCTGTGTCCAGTGGTTTTCATTCGGCCTTTCATGATTTTAGTCGCTTCTTTGATTTAGCGTTTTTAATGAAGCCCGTACAACATTATTTACGATGGTTTCATAACAATACTCAACTCACCTGTGTACCGAGCCAAGATACTGCAGATGCCTTGCATCGATTAGGTTTTAGTTGCCCATTGGTGGTGGTCGGGCGAGGTGTGGACCATAGTCGATTTTCTCCCTCACACTATCAAGCAGAACTGAGACAACAGTGGCAAGCAGATGAACATACCCGCGTGATGCTCTATGTCGGAAGGCTATCTCCTGAAAAAGAAGTGGATGTTTTGATTTCTGCCTACCGTTCGATGTTGGCTATGGATGCACGAACGAAATTGGTCATTGTGGGTGATGGGCCTGATCGTGAACGACTAATGCAACTGGCAAAATCCCTAGATGTTATTTTTATGGGAAGTTTAAGTGGTCAGGCTTTATCGGAAGCCTATGCCAGTGCGGATGTTTTTGTTTTCGCAAGTCAGGTTGAGACCTTTGGTAATGTGGTTTTGGAGGCGATGGCTAGCGGATTGCCTGTGATTGCATATAATGCTGCATGTGCCCAACTGCACGTGAGAAATCAGCAAACGGGATGGTTATGTCATTTATCTCGAACCGATGAATTTATACGTCTTATGCAGCAATTGCCGCAACGCGCTAAATTAAAAACCATGGGCATCGAGGCGGCAAAAGACGCTGCTAAAATTGGATGGCAATATCCCGTACAGCAATTTGAGCAAGCGCTATATCGCGTGGTGGATCAAGCCATGATGAGCCAATGGAGCTAGCGCTATTGGTTATATACTGGTTGAGCATCCTCATAACCAATATTCATTGAACTGTCATCAAAGCATCATTGCACTGTCAAAAAGACAACTTAAGCTGAGTCAAACACAGATCTCAACTTGTAAAAATAACAACACAAATCTAGCTCAACCCCAACATAGTCAGGCTTTGACTGTAGATAGGAGATTAGCGATGAATTTTAAAAATGCAAAAACAAGAATGCTGCATCTCGATTTAAAAGGCTGTATTTATCTCAATCATTTTTCGCATCAACAAGTTGTCGCTGACATATTTAAAATGGTGAGTAGACTTGGTGATGGTGTGTTTTGGTATGTCATGTTGGCGACGGTCTGGATCGTGCAGGGCATGTATTACAGTGTACAAATCGTCTATATATTACTGGGTGGTTTCGTCGGCACCTCGATCTATAAACTCCTCAAAAAGAAAACTGTGCGCCCAAGACCGTACCAAGTGCATCAAGTGATTCGCTTAGGTGAACGCCCTCTAGATCATTTTAGTTTTCCATCGGGGCATACTCTACATGCGGTCATGGCAACAACAGTGCTGGGCTATATTCAACCCATGCTGTTGGTCTTAATGTTGCCTTTTAGCTTATTGGTGGCATTATCTCGCATGATCTTAGGTTTGCATTACCCGAGTGATGTTGCTGTCGGTGCTGCTATAGGTGCTGCAGTGGGTGCGGCGATTATTCTCTGTGCACCTCTTTTGGGTTTGGTTTTATAGTTTGATGTGGACATCACAATTGCAAAATCTGGTAATAAAAAAATTAAAAGGGTTTATCACGTCCAATTGCTGAAATTTGTTAAAGTAAGCCATCATTCTATAGACGATGTTAGGAAGACCCATGGGTTTACGCTGGACAGATACCATTGATATCGCAATTGAGCTGTATGAAGCTCACCCTGATGTTGATCCGCAATGGATTCGCTTTACTGACCTACATGCATGGGTATGTGCATTGCCAAATTTCACTGATGACCCTGAAAAGTCGACTGAAGGTCTGCTTGAGGGAATTCAGATGGCCTGGATTGATGAGGCAAGTTAATCCCTACATCGAAAAAAGCAATTTTTTTGTATAGCAAAAGCAGAAAATAGCGCATTATTCGGTATAATGCGGCAAATTTTTCACGTCAAATTGACTTAAGGAGCCTCTCATGGCTATTGAACGTACTTTATCTATCGTTAAACCAGACGCAGTTGCTAAAAACCACATCGGCGACATCTTTGCTCGTTTCGAAAAAGCGGGTCTTCAAATCGTTGCAACTAAAATGAAACACTTGACTCAAGCTGAAGCTGAAGGCTTCTACGCTGAGCACAAAGAACGTGGTTTCTTTGGTGACCTAGTTGCATTCATGACTTCTGGTCCAGTTGTAGTTTCAGTTCTTGAAGGCGAAAACGCAGTTCTTGCTCACCGTGAAATCCTTGGCGCAACTAACCCTAAAGAAGCTGCTCCTGGTACTATCCGTGCAGACTTCGCTGTAAGCATCGACGAAAACGCTGCTCACGGTTCTGACTCTGTAGCATCTGCTGATCGTGAAGTTAACTACTTCTTCGCTCAAACTGAGATCGCTCCACGTACTCGTTAATTCGAAGTATTCAAACCAGATAAGTGGTATACTGCTTGTCTGGTTTTTTTATTCTCTGAATAATTCTTTGCTCAATAACTGAGCTTCTCCTTTGATCTTTAGACATGGTTTAGGTAATTACACATGAGTACTGAAGTAGTCGCTACATCAGCTGTTTCTGATGCACAGCAACAATCTCCATCCGCTCCGACGCAGAAAAATACTGTGGAGAAAGTGAATTTACTGGGCATGTCACGTCCGCAAATGGAAAAATTCTTCGAAGAAATGGGGGAGAAGAAATTCCGTGCTGGGCAGGTGATGAAATGGATTCATCAGTTCTTCGTGACTGATTTTGCTGAAATGACCAATATTTCTGGTAAATTGCGTGAAAAACTAGAAAAGATTTGTGAAATTAAAGCGCCTGAAGTGGTGCATAAAAATTATTCAAAAGACGGTACTCGTAAATGGGTGTTCCGTGTAGGTGATGGTGCAGGTTCATTGGTTGAAACCGTGCTCATTCCTGCAGAAGATAAAACCGGCGCACGTAAGACCTTGTGTATTTCGTCACAAGTGGGCTGTGCTCTGGACTGTTCATTCTGTTCAACTGGGAAACAAGGTTTTCAACGTGACTTGAGCCAAGCTGAAATTATTGGACAGCTTTGGATGGCGAACTTCTCTTATATGGAAGATGTGCCAGTTGCGGATCGTGAACGTTCAGTGACCAACGTGGTGATGATGGGCATGGGTGAGCCGTTGTTGAACTATGATGCTGTATTGAATTCAATGCGTATCATGTTGGATGACTTTGCGTATGGCATGTCGAAGCGTCGTGTGACTTTATCAACATCAGGTGTGGTGCCTAAAATTGACCAATTGGCACAAGACATTGATGTAGCCTTGGCAATTTCACTCCATGCGCCAAATGATGAACTACGTAACGAACTTGTTCCGATCAATAAAAAATATCCGTTGGAACAATTGATTGCTGCTTGTCAGCGTTATATCGCCAAAGATGGCAATGAAAGTTCACGTAAACATGTGACCATCGAATACGTGATGTTAGATGGTGTAAATGACCATCCTGAACATGCACAGCAAATGTTAAAGCTGTTGAAAAACTTACCAAGCAAAATTAATTTAATTCCGTTTAACCCGTTCCCGCATGCGCCATACGGTCGTTCAAGCCGTAACCGTATTATTTCTTTCCAAAAAACTTTGTCTGATGCCGGTTTTGTGTGTACGATTCGTCAGACACGTGGTGATGATATCGACGCTGCGTGTGGACAACTCGTGGGGCAAGTTGCTGACCGTACTCGTCGTGCGGAGCAATGGAAAAAGAAAGTTGCGCAGCAAAATGAGATACTGCGCTCACAAGGATAATAAAGAGGCAGCCAATTGAAAAAGTTAACGTATAAGTTCACTTTCGTTTCAGCTTTATGTGCATCGGTTTTGGCATTAACAGCATGTCAAACGCCTGAGATTGGGAAAAAAGACCCAGAGAAAGCCGTAAAAATCAGAACGCAATTGGCTGTTGAACATCTGAAAGCAGGGGATTTGGACTCTGCTAAACGCGCATTAGATCAGGCTTTAGAAGTGGATTCTCGCGATTCCCAAGCCAATATGATGATGGGTGTCTTACTACAACGAGAAGGCAGCCCAGCCAACTTAGAAAAAGCAGATAGTTATTTTAAGCGTGCAATTTCAGCAGACTCAAAAAATTCTCAAGCGCGTAACAACTACGGTACGTATTTATACCAAGTTGAGCGCTATAATGATGCGATTGAACAGTTCAGCATCGCAGGTTCAACTTTAGGTTATGATCAACGTTTCAAAGCATTGGAAAATTTAGGTCGAATTTACCTGAAAGTGGGTGATGTGGCGAATGCTGAAAAATCATTCAAACAAGCTTTGCAGGCTAATCGTGATTCCTATGTTTCAATGTTAGAGTTGTCTGAAATCTTTTATTTGAATCAGCAGTTCCCTGCTGCCACACAAATGTATGAACAATTTGTACGTGCAGTAGGACAAAAAAATCAGGGTGCGCGCGCACTCTGGATTGGCATTCGAACAGCGCGTGCCAATGGCGACAATTTGGGTATGCAAGTACTGGTTAACCAGTTACGTGCTTTGTTCCCAGAAAGTCCTGAATACCAACGCTATTTGCAATTACAGTACAGTACTGAGGCCGTATGGAAGTAAATCCTAATTCACCGCAATCGAATGGTTCGAGCGTAGCTCCAAATGCATTAGGAAATGTACAACGCCCAGGTGAGTATTTACGTCAAGTACGTATTACGCAAAAACTGGAACTTGAAGCTGTCGCATCAGAACTCAATATTCCATTAAAAACACTGACTGCACTTGAGCAAGATGATTATAAGTCATTGCCTGAAGCGACCTTTATTAAAGGTTACTACCGCACTTATGCCAAATATTTAAAAGTTGATGCAACCAATATCATTCAACGTTTTGATGATATTTATGCTAACGATACGGGTTTGTTGCCAAATCACGCGTTAAACAATTCACCGATTAAAATTATGGGTAAATTACCCGGTTCTAACCGTGACCGTAATCGTAAATGGATCAAACGTGGTCTGATTGCATTGGCGGTGTTGGTGGTCATTGGTGCGATCGTGGCAGCGATTCAGGGCATGACCTCGGGCAGCGATAATGAAGACGCTGTGACCAGTGAAGTCGCTTCAGAAGTTCAAGTCCTCGAGATGAATGGCGGGAATGCAACAGTCAGCGGTGATCAATTGACATTGACCTTTAGTAGCCCGACTTCAGTACATATTGTTGATTCGACGGGTAAGGTGTTGGCGACTGGTCGTCAAGCATCGACGCTCAACTTAAACGGTGAAACACCATTCCAAATTCGTTTGGATGATGCAACAGCAGTGTCATTAAGCTTAAATAATGAAAATATTTCATTGTCACCATATACCGTAAACGGCAAAGCAGATTTCCGTTTATCACGTTAAGGGACAACAGAGCAGACTGAACAATGATTGAAAATCCAATTAAGCGCCGTCCAACGCGTAAAATTAAAGTAGGTTCGGTGTATGTCGGTGGTGATGCGCCGATCAGCATCCAAAGTATGACCAATACTGAAACCTGTGATGTCGAAGCGACCGTGGCACAGATTCAGCGCTGCGTTGATGTAGGCGCAGACATCATGCGTGTGTCTGTACCGAGTATGGAAGCTGCTGAAGCTTTTGGTGAAATTCGTAAACGTGTGCAAGTGCCATTGGTTGCCGATATTCACTTTGATTATAAAATTGCTTTACGTGTTGCAGACCTTGGTGCAGATTGTTTGCGTATCAACCCGGGTAATATTGGCTCAGAAGCTAAAATTCGTGAAGTAGTAGCTGCTGCACAACATAATGACATCTCTATGCGTATTGGTGTCAATGCCGGCTCACTGGAAAAAGATATTCAAAAGAAATATGGTGAGCCTACAGGTCAGGCCTTGCTTGAATCTGCAATGCGCCATATTGATATTTTAGACCGTTTAAATTTCCATGAATTTAAAGTGTCAGTCAAAGCATCGAATGTATTCCTGACTATGGATGCTTACCGATTACTTTCTGCACAAATTGATAACCCATTACACTTAGGTGTGACTGAAGCAGGTGTCTACCGCACGGGTTCAGTCAAATCTGCTATCGCTTTAGGCGGTTTGTTGATGGAAGGCATTGGTGACACCATGCGTATTTCATTGGCCGCAGAGCCTGAAGAAGAAATCAAAATTGGCTTTGATATTTTAAAATCATTGGGCTTACGTTCAAACGGCATTAACTTTATTGCATGCCCAAGTTGTTCGCGCCAAGAATTTAATGTCATCAAAGTCATGCAAACATTGGAAGAGCGTTTAGAAGATATTCGTACCCCAATGGATGTATCGGTGATTGGTTGTAAAGTGAATGGTCCGGGTGAAGCCAAAGAAGCCGATATTGGTGTAGTAGGTGCAAGTCCGCGTTCACTGGTGTATCGTAATGGCGAAAAGAGCCATTTAATTGACACAAATCAGTTGGTTGACGAAATCGAAGCGATGGTTCGTCAACGTGTTAGCGATCTTGAAGACGCTAAAGCTAAAGAGATTATTCGCACAAGTTTTTCTGAGTAGATCATGAGTTCAATCGTCGCAATCAAAGGTTTTAATGACATTCTCCCTACGCAAAGTCCTGCATGGAGACGTCTAGAACAGCATCTATCTAGCCTGATGGATGCTTATGGTTATCAGCAAATTCGCTTGCCGATTGTGGAGCAGACTCATCTGTTCAAACGTTCTATTGGTGATGCAACGGATATCGTTGAAAAAGAAATGTACACATTCTTAGACAAAGGTAATCCGCCTGAGTCTTTGACTTTGCGTCCAGAAGGAACAGCAGGGTGTGTACGTGCAATGCTTGAACATAACTTACTTCGTGGTGCTACACCGCGTGTATGGTATGTCGGCCCAATGTTCCGCTATGAAAAACCACAAAAAGGTCGCTACCGTCAGTTCCATCAATTTGGCGTAGAAACCTTTGGTGTTGCAACACCAGATCAAGATGCAGAATTGATTTTAATGACTGCGCGTTTGTGGAAACGCATGGGCGTTGCAGATAAAGTTCAATTAGAACTCAATACATTAGGTGAGTCTGATGAACGTTCTGCCTATCGTGCGGCATTGGTTGAATTTTTAGAGTCACATAAAAATGACTTAGATGAAGATTCTCAGCGTCGTCTCACCACAAATCCACTGCGTATTTTGGATTCTAAAGATGCGAAAACACAAAGCATTTTGGAAAATGCGCCAAAACTTCACGACTTTATGGGTGAAGAAACGTTGGCTCACTTTGCCCAATTGCAGCAGTATTTGACTGACGCTGGTGTTGGTTTTGTGATCAATCAAAAATTGGTTCGTGGTCTCGACTACTACAATAAAACGGTCTTTGAATGGACAACTACACACTTAGGTTCTCAAGGAACGGTATGTGCTGGTGGTCGTTATGACGGTTTAGTCGGTCAGCTTAAAGGTAAAGCAGACCAGTCGGTGCCTGCTGTTGGTTTTGCAATGGGTATGGAGCGTTTGCTTCTTCTACTTGAACAAGTGGAAGACAATACCCCAGTGCGTGACTGTGAGCTATTCTTGGTTTCAGATCCTGCAACTCAAGGTAAAGCGTTGGTGCTTGCTGAACAAATACGTGATCAACTTGAAGCAGCGGGTAGTAACATTCGCTTAAAAGTTGGTTCACAAGGTTCAATGAAATCGCAAATGAAAAAAGCTGACCAATCGGGTGCTTTATTTGCTGTGATTTACGGTGAACGTGAGCAAGCAGCAGGGCAAGTGCTGGTGAAAGAGCTAGCGATTGCAGAACAACACGAAGTGAATGTGGCAGACTTTGTTGCCTTCATTATCGAAAAAATTTCTTCAAAATAATCCCTATAACATAAGGAAAAAGGTAATTTCATGAGCGCATTGAGTGAAGAAGAACAACTTGATAATTTAAAATCGTTTGCTAAAAAATATGGCTCTGCCATTGTTAGCGGCATTTTAATTGCGTTGATTGCCTTTTTCGGATGGGAATACTGGCAGAAGAAAACTTTGGCTGAATCACAAATGCAAACAGCCAAAGTCCAGCAGTTAATGGATGATGCTCAGTCGGCGACGGGTGACGCTTTTACACAACTTTCTGCGACTGCAGATAAAATTGTAAAAGAAGCGCCAGATTCGCCACAAGCCATCCAAACTCAGTTGCTTATGGCAAAATTGGCGTATGATAAAGCGGATTATGCCAACGCTGAAAAAGCTTTGAAAAAAGTTGAAAATTCAAAAGTTGATGATGCAGGCTTAGTTCAATTGGTGAAATTACGTTTGGCGTATGCACAATTGGCACAAAAGAAATTTGATGAAGCATTAAAAACTTTAGAAGCGGTTAAAGAACCTGCTTTTCAAGCAACTGCAGATGAAGCCCGTGGCGATGTCTATGTTGCAAAAAATGATATCGAAAATGCAAAGAAAGTTTATCAAAGTGCATGGGAAGCTTTGGTTGAGCGACAAGAAGAACGTCAAATTTTACAAATTAAACTCGAAAGTGTAGGCGTTTTAGTTGATGATCCTGAAATTGAACGTCCGATTATAGATACACAAGTGGAAGCAACTGAATGAATAGAAAATACAAAATTACCTGTGCGCTGACAGTTTTAACACTTGCTTTGGCTGGTTGTGCAAATAAAGGAAAAGTAGAAAAAGTAAAACCAAATCCTTTACCAAAATTGGAACAGGCAAAAACTTTAGCACCTGTATTTTCAAACAGTGTGGCTTCAACTGAAGAAGCAGATCCACTACGTTTACGTATGGATGCAGATAATGGCGTTGTTTTTAGCGTAAATCCTAATGGTGAAGTTCAAGCCTACAAAGGCAAAGAGCGTTTATGGCAGAAGAAAATCTCTAAACAAGGTTTGACTGCAGGTGTAGAAGCAGCTGACGGAATTGTGGTTGTTGGTAATGCAAAAGGTCAATTATTTGCATTAGATCAGGCAACAGGTGAACAAAAGTGGACAGCGCAATTAACCGGTGCGTTACTTTCACCGTCGTTGATTCAAGCAGGTCGCGTTATTTCAGTTACCAATGATGGTACGGTATACGCAAACGATGTGGCAACGGGTCAACAAACTTGGACCTATAACTTGCCAAATGTGCAGTTTAGTTTACGTGGTATGGCAGCACCGGTATCACTCGATGCGCGTCATGTTCTCATCGCTTCTTCAAATGCCTATATCTATGTGATTGATGCATTGAGCGGTATTCCGAAAATGCAGCGTCGTGTTGCAGTGTCAGACGGTCGTTCAGATGTACAACGTCTCATTGATATTGACGGTGAACCGACTGTAGCAGGTCAATTTTTAATTACCACCAGTTACCAAGGCCAAGTGACAGCGCTTGATCTTGCCTCACAACAAGTGATCTGGAGCAATGATGCGAGCAGCATTCAGCGTCCTGAAGTTGCGGGCAATGGTGTCTTTGTGACACAAACTGATGGTAAAATTGTGGCTTATGAAATTACCACTGGTCAAACATTGTGGGAAAATGACCAATTGCTTAATCGTAATTTGAGTAACCCAGTGATGTTAGGTCAAGACCTTGTGGTTGGTGATCTGGATGGTGTACTTCACTTAATCAACCCAGCGACAGGTGAGTTGGTTGGTCGTTCTAAAACCAGTGGTGAAGTACGTTCACTACGTGTAATTGACAATCAATTATATGTGTCGACACGTAAGGGTGCATTAAGCATTTGGCAGAACCGTTAATTTTTCTGCGGCTTATGTTAAAATAAGCCAAACCGTATTTTTAACGCGGGGGATTGAATCATCAATGCCCCGTGTTTTTATTTATTTTAGGCATTTATCCTATTTCCATTCTTCCTAAGCTTTCTGATGTTCAGACCAGACCAAACTGGCTGATCTGGAATAAAGGTTAATCTATGAAACCCGTAATTGCGCTCATTGGTCGTCCGAACGTCGGAAAATCAACGTTGTTTAACCAGATAACCAAGAGCCGTGATGCTCTCGTTGCTGACTTTGCAGGTCTGACTCGTGACCGTAAGTATGGTGACGCGACTTATCAAAATAAATCCTTCATCGTCGTTGATACTGGGGGTATTGGCGAAACTGAGGGCGGTATCGACTCGTACATGGCAGAACAGTCAAAAACTGCCATTAATGAAGCAGATATTATTGTCTTTGTGGTCGATGCGCGCGCAGGCTTATTGGCATCTGATGAGCAAATTGCACGTGACTTACGTACGCTAGGTAAAAAAGTTTATCTTGTTGCCAACAAAGTTGATGGTGTTCATGCCGAAGCAGCTTTAGTTGAATTCTTCAAATTGGGTATGGGTGAACCACTTCAAGTGGCTGCCAGCCATGGTCGTGGTGTTCAGCAAATGCTTGAAGAAGTGTTAGCTGAAGTGCCTGAAGATGAAAGTGAAGAACAACACGATAAAGACACTGGCTTACGTTTAGCGATTATTGGTCGTCCAAACGTGGGTAAATCGACTTTAGTGAACCGTTTGTTGGGTGAAGACCGTGTGGTTGCATTTGACCAACCGGGTACTACACGTGACTCGATTTATATCCCATTTGAACGTGATGGCCGTAAATACACATTAATCGATACTGCGGGTGTACGTCGTAAAGGTAAAGTGGACGAAATGATCGAGAAATTCTCGATTGTGAAAACTTTACAAGCGATGAAAGATGCGCATGTTGTGGTTATTGTTGTGGATGCACGTGAAGGGATCGTTGAGCAAGACTTGCATTTGATTGGTTATGCGCTTGAAGCAGGCCGTGCGATGGTGATTGCCATCAACAAATGGGACAACATGTCTGACTACGACCGTAAACAATGTAAATTAGATGTTGAACGTCGTTTTGACTTTATTCCATGGGCAAAAATTCACTTAATTTCTGCACTTCACGGTACAGGTGTTGGTGATCTTTATCCATCGATCCACCGTGCTTATGATTCTTCTCATTTGAAAGTATCACCTGCGAAGATTACTCAAATCTTGAATGATGCAACTGATGCACACCAACCACCAATGGTTCAAGGTCGTCGTATCAAAATGCGTTATGCACATATGGGCGGACAAAATCCACCGACGATTGTGATTCATGGTAACAAAGTCGATAAAACGCCAAATGACTATCGTCGTTACCTAGAAAACGTGTTCCGTAAAGTTTATAAACTTGAAGGTACGCCAGTCAAAATTGAATTTAAAACCTCTGATAACCCATTTGAGGGTCGTAAGTCGCAAATCGATGAGCGTACGGCTGCACGTAAACGTCGTTATGTTCAGAAGTTCAAAAAAGCGGAAAAGAAATTCAAACGCTAAGTTTAGATGAACAAAAAAAGCCTGCAGATATGCAGGCTTTTTTATTTCACTTTATTTATCTAAAAAGATGTAGAAATTAGTTTTTACACTTTTTAGCTTGGCGGTAAATATCAATATTATCCAGGTTAGCTTGAGCAATTTCCATGGCTTGCTGTGCGCTGCTGCTATCCTGTTGGGTATTTTTATTGCCCGAAAAAGCCGTAGCAAATTGTCCCATACGGGCCGCTGTTTCAGATTGACCTGAAAATGCGGATAGCGCGTTACCAGCAAGCCCCGCCCATTTTGAAACTTGGTTATTTTGCTGTGCTGACGCTTGGCTTAATGCCAGTTGTGATGCTTCCAATGTACGTTCGAAAGTTTTACGCTCAACGCTCAGGTCTGTGCAATCCA
Organism: Acinetobacter sp. YH12098; assembly: GCF_013419235.1. Taxonomy (NCBI): domain Bacteria; kingdom Pseudomonadati; phylum Pseudomonadota; class Gammaproteobacteria; order Moraxellales; family Moraxellaceae; genus Acinetobacter; species Acinetobacter sp. YH12098. The sequence continues at coordinate 19,003 of NZ_VPAO01000041.1, read as the reverse complement.
AGGTTTTTAAATAACTGGTGCTATAAACACTATTGTTGGTTTGGCTAGCTTGATTGAAATTTGAGGCATAGCCACGGTCTGCTTGAGCCACGGCATTGGCAGCTTCTTGACGGCTTTGATTCATACGAGCTTCAGCTTGGTCCATAATCGCGCCATTTTTGGCACCCATCACTGCAACAGCTGCATCCAATAAACCTGCTTGAGCGAAACATGGTAGGACACAAAGTGAACTGATTAAGGTGATTTTTCTTAGCATCTGGTTTACCCCGAGTTTTAAATTAAAGTTATAAGAATCTAGAGTATTTTATCTAATTGAAGATGTATTTAAAATATTTATTATACTTAAGTATTTGAATGTATTTATAATATTTAATATTTCTTAAGTGTTTTGAAATATTTTTAAACTGAGTTTTAAAATCTCGATAAGTCAAAGGACCGATGCGCTCATCTGTATTGTGGTGTATTTTGTGTCGGAGAGTCGCATAAAATATAGCGTCATGGACGTAGTGTAAAAGATATTGGATCAATAACTTATGGCGAAAATTCAGCTTGAATATAGTGCAATTACTGACTTCTTTGTGGAGCCGCATGGCTTGAGTCGTCAAGAGGTAATTGCCGTGCGTAAACAAGCCATTTACCAATATCGAAATCAATTACTCGGGCAGCGGCTAAATAGGTCAGTTGAAAATTCAGATTTTTCAAAGTCTGCGTTTGGTAAGCCTTTTCTTCCTGATTTGCCACATTTTCATTTTAATCATAGTCATAGCCAGCAGCATTATGTATTGGCCAGCAGTGAAAAAATCGCCAATATTGGTGTGGATATTGAGGATTTAAATCGAAAAGTTCGTTTTGATGCGATGGCTCAACATAGCTTTCATCCCGAAGAATTGCTCAATTGGGAGAACTTTGAGCATGATCCTGATTTTTGGTTTAAAGTTTGGACCACCAAAGAGGCGGTACTTAAAGCATCAGGTTTAGGGATTCGAGTGAACCTGAATGAACTGAATACACAGTGTCATCCTGAGCAGAATGGTGGGATGTGTAGTCATCCCGCAATTGGCACTTTTGCTTATCAGAATATTCAACTGCCGCATGTGATGTTGACGGTGGCATGGCAAAGTGAACAATCTTGCCGAGGTTTTCATTTGCCTAATATTGAGTTGAATGTCTTATAAATCGGTATGACATATAAATCACCATGAAAAAAGCCCTGTTCTGGCTGAACAGGGCTTTTTTTTGAAAATCAATCTAAACTGGCTTTAGATTAGATTTTGCATTTTTTAGAACCTTGGTAGATACCAATGTTGTCGATGTTTGCTTGAGCAGCAGATTTGTTCGCTTGTTGAAGTTCAAGGTTGCCTGCATCAGAAGTATCTTGCTCACCAGCCAAGCTGTTTGCAATGTTGCTTGCACGAGCAGCTTTTTCAGAGTTACCACCGAAAGCAGCAAGAGCGCCACCTGCTAAACCAGCAAATTTGCTCAATGATTTGCCTGGCGCTTGAGCAGATGCTTGGATGTTTGCAATGTTTTTGTCAGCAGCTTCTAAAGAGCGCTTAGCATTCGCTTTTTCAACAGCAAGAGTTGCACAATCCATCGCTTTTAATTCTGAAGATGCGAATTGAGTTGTAGCAAAAGCAGAAATTGAAATAGAAGTAACAGTTGCAAGAACAAGTAATTTTTTCATGAAATAATTCACTTTTATTGTTAGAAAATAAACGCCCGAAAGTAATGGGCGGGTGAATATTATTCAAAAAAAGGAATTTTGTCCTGTTAAAATGTGACAATTGTGTAACTTTGTGTAATTTGCGTACAAAAATGATTGCAAAATTAAATGATTAGTAACACGTTGCTATTTGGGTTTTTGTGCAATCCAAATATTACTTAAGCGGTTGACAAATTGCGGGCTAAACTTCGATAAATTAAATAAAAATTTAGCTTTCATCCCTACAGGTGTATGTGTGGCCATTAAGACCGAATCCCGTTTTTGTACCAAGGCATAAATTTGCTGAGCGACATCGCTCGGTTGAAGATTGACGCCCATTTTCTTAATACTTTGTGCATCCATGTCTTGCACCATCGCGGTTTGAACAAATAAAGGCATCACATCTAAAACGCGAATATTGTATTTTTGCCATTCAATATCCAAACTTTCAGTGAACCCACGTACAGCAAATTTAGATGTGGCATAGCTGGCTAAATCTGCTTGTCCATAAATTGCTGAAGCTGAAGAGAGGTTAATCACACGAGCAAAATTGCTTTGTTTTAAATAGGGAAATGCCGCATAGCAACCGTTTATCACCCCTTTGACATTGATATCAATTGTTCGGTGGTGTGCAGACAGTTCCGTATGTTCAAAGCTGCCTGAATGCAGAATTCCGGCATTATTGACTAAGATATTCAGCTGACCTGCCCAAGCAACAAATTCTGCTAAAGCGCTTTGCCATTGCTCTGGTTGTGTCACATCTAAAAGCCCAGCTTTGGCATGGCTACCGAGTTCAGCAGCTAATGAGGTGACTTGAGATTGGTTAATGTCGTAGAGCCCAACTTTATAGCCTTGTTGTATGAACAGTCGTGCAATTGCTGCACCAATCCCTTGTCCTGCACCGCTAATAAAAATACTTTGCATGTTATGCTTCCCTGAATTGAGTTGCTCATTCCCTGAGTGAATTTTGAGCATATCAAATTCTGTAATCGAAACAATGTACTGATGAGTAAATAGCTGGAGTTCACATGGAACAATTATTAGCAGTGATGAAAGAATTACGTGAAAAATGTCCATGGGATCAAAAGCAAACCCCAGAAAGTCTGACTCGTTATGCCATCGAAGAGGCCTATGAAGTGGAAGCGGCAGTTCGTTCAGGTCAGAGTGATGATGTACGAGATGAACTGGGAGATTTATTACTACAAGTGGTTTTTCAGTCGCAGATGTATAGCGAACAAGGCGCGTTTAATTTTCAAGATGTGGTGCAAGCCATTACAGATAAATTAATTCGCCGTCATCCCCATGTGTTTCAGGCAGAGCAATTCTCAGCACTCAATGCGGATGATGTGGCAACACTATGGAAACAGATTAAACAACAAGAAAAAGCGGGGAAATCAGCATCTAGATTAGATGAGGTTAAACATGCTCCTGCATTAAGCCAAGCAGATGAAATTCAAAAAAATGTGGCGAAAATAGGCTTTGATTTTCCAGATATTGAAGGGGCCTATGGCAAGCTTGAGGAAGAGTTGGGGGAATTAAAAGAGGCCTTAGCAGGCAAAAAATCCGACGAAATATTTGATGAATTTGGTGATTGCTTATTTTCTCTGGTGAATGTTGGACGTAAGATTGGCATCTCAAGTGAGATGGCACTTTTAAGTACCATTCATAAATTTAGAAGCCGCTTTGCTTATATTGAAGCACAGGCCACATTACTACAAAAACATGTAGAAGACTTGTCCCTGACTGAAATGGATCAGTTATGGGAACAGGCAAAACAACAATTAAAACAACAGGCTAAATATGTACCACACCCTAAAGAATAAATACTTTACGCAACTTCTTGTCTTGGTTTTGAGTTTAATGGCAGATTTAACTTTTGCGCAAAGCCCTTCGGGCTACGCGGAATGGAAAGCCATGCAACAAGCCAAAGATCAACAATTAAAAAAGCAATCTGAGGCCTCGAAGCCAAAAGCGACAACTGCGCCTAGCAATGCCAACTATTATTTGTCACGACCCAGCACCCAACAAAATAGTCGAACAGATCAGGTACGTTTAAATACAGCCTCAGTCGATGAACTGCAAACATTACATGGAATTGGTCAGAAAAAAGCAGAAGCAATTGTGCAATATCGTAAAAGTAATGGCTTATTTAAAAGCATTGATGATATTCAACAGGTTAAGGGAATCGGTCCTGCGCTGTTTGCTAAAAATAAAGCAAAATTGGCACTTTAAGTGAAGTGTAAAAAAAAGAATTAGGTTAAGCTCAGCTTGAGCATTGAGATAATCAAATTGCCCTTTGATTGTGTTAGAGATATCATTAGCGACATCTTAAGAATTTTACGTTCAGACGTAGGAGACAGCGTCTTTTGCAAACTTTGCGCGCGTCCAAATGTGGTTTATCAACCGCACAATTACCTTCTTCCATTTTAGATGTGATTGATGCCTTAACTAAGGCAGGCTATGAAGCTTATATCGTGGGTGGCGGTGTCCGTGACCTAATGTTGGGTCATGCACCTAAAGATTTTGATGCCGTAACTAATGCGACACCAGCTCAGGTGAAAGAAGTCTTCGGGCGACGTTGCCGAATTATTGGTCGTCGTTTTGAGCTGGCGCATGTCTACTCAGGACGTGAACTGATCGAAGTTGCGACCTTCCGTGCGCCACCTAAAAAAGCCGTGACTTCTGCTGCGGGCATGATTTTACGTGATAATAATTGGGGGACGATTGAGCAAGACTTTGCACGTCGTGACTTCTCGATCAATGCAATGTATTACCAACCACGCAAAGGTGAAGTGCTAGATTTTTGTCATGCAGTAGATGACATTAAGCATAAAACGTTGCGTTTATTGGGTGATCCACAATTACGTTTTGAAGAAGATCCTGTCCGGATGCTTCGGACTTTACGTTTTGCAGCCAAATTAAACTTTAATATTGATGAAAAAATTCTGGAAGTCTTTACTCCAGAACTTACTCAATTGCTGCGTGATGTGTCTCCACATCGTTTATACGATGAGTCACAAAAGCTCTTTACCATGGGGCATCTCAATCGCGTCTTACCGATGCTGATCGATTTTGGTATTTGGTATCAATTATTTGCAGATATCAAACCAGTCGTAACCCCATTTATTGAGTTGGCTGCAAAAAATACCGATCAACGTATTTCGATTGGGAAAACCATTAACCCTGCATTTTTCTATGCCGTGTTATTGTGGATTCCGTTCCAAGAACGTTGTACGTTCTATCTGAATAAAGGTGTGGTTCCTGCTGAAGCACGTGCTCAAGCAGGCTTAGATGTATTGAAACGTCAGGCTACACGAACCATTATTCCACGCTTTGCCGAAACATTTATTCGTGAAGTTTGGGAAATGCAAACCCGTTTGCTGAATCCAAAACCACAGCAAATTGAAGCACTTTCAGGTCATGCACGTTTCCGTGCAGGCTTTGACTTTCTGCTGCTGCGTGAAAAATCGGGCGATATAAGCACGCAAGGTATGGGCCAGTGGTGGGATGCTTATCAGCAGATGAGCACTGACGAAAAAGAACTGGCAATTAGCCAATACAATCGTCAACGTGCCAAGAGTCGTCGTAAAGCGGCGCATGAAGATGTGGAAGCCAAAACTTCTGCACATCAGCAAGTTGAAATTGAACCGCTGGTGAATGAACCAGAAAGCAGAAGTCGCCGTCAACGTAAGCCTAAATCACATGCCAACAGTCCAGCGACAGTGTCAATCGTGGCAGCGTCAGCCAGTGGTGAAATTGGTGCAGATCATCCGATTTTAAAACGTAAACGTGTGAAACGAGATTTGACTCAGGTTATTTTTGGGCCAACACAATGACGCTGACATATATTGGTTTAGGCAGTAATTTAGGTGATTCTCTACAGATCCTCAGTGAAGCGGTGCATAAACTTGCGACACTCGGTACAGTGAAAGTCTCACAACTGTACCAAAGTCCGCCAATGGGTCCACAAGATCAGCCGAATTATTTAAATGCAGCGGTTGCATTAGAAACGGATCTAGCACCTTTGGCTTTGTTAGATGAATTGCAACGCTTTGAACAAGAGTCGGGGCGTGTACGCCTACGTCATTGGGGGGAGCGTACACTGGATTTAGATTTACTGATTTATGGTGAACAGCACATTCAAAATGAACGTTTGACGGTGCCTCATGTTGGTGTTTTAGAACGTGATTTTGTGTTGAAACCTTTGTTGGATTTAGATGAGAATCTACAGATTAAAGGACAACCATTAAAAGATTTACCTATTTTGAATAATCCAAATTTAACTGTATTGGATGCAGGAAACTGGGCCCATCTTTAATTTTTGTATGACCACTTGAGAAAGCCGTCATCTGAGGAATATTGAAATGATTAGTCTAAGTGACTTGAAAAAATTTAAAGCGGAAGGCCGCAAATTCTCCTGCCTGACTTGCTATGATGCGAGCATGGCAAAAGCAATGGAAGTTGCTGAAGTCGATAGTATTCTGATTGGTGATTCATTGGGGATGACCATTCAAGGGAATGACTCGACTTTACCTGTCACTGTTGAAGATATGGTATATCACACTGCAGCAGTGCGTCGTGGCAATAAACATGCGTTTATTTTGACTGATTTGCCCTTTATGACCTATGCCACTTTGAATGACGCTTTAGTAAATTCAAAGACTGTGATGCAAGCAGGCGCACAGATGGTCAAATTGGAAGGTGGTGCATGGTTGTCAGAAACAGTTGAAGTATTGACCCGTAATGGTATTCCAGTGTGTGTGCATTTAGGGTTAACTCCGCAATCGGTTCATGTGTTTGGCGGTTATAAAGTGCAAGCACGTACACGCGAAACCGCGGATCAACTCATTGCAGATTGTAAAGCTGTGGTTGATGCAGGTGCAGCAATTTTACTTTTGGAATGTGTTCCTGCCCAAGTGGGTAAAGAAATTAGTGAATTATTCCCAAATACACCTGTGATTGGGATCGGTGCCGGTGCAGAAACGGATGCTCAAGTCTTGGTTCAACAAGATATGTTGGGACTGACGTTTAGTCACGTGGCGAAATTTGTTCGCAACTTTATGAAAGAGCAAGCAGGGGAAACAGCAATTGTGGATGCGTTTAAGGCGTATCATACTGCCGTACTTGATGGTAGTTTCCCTGCCAAAGAACATACATTCCAAATTGAGCTGTAAGACATGAAAACTGAAACAACGATTCAAGGTTTAAGTGCATCGCTAAATCCAGCACGTGCTGCGCGCAAAATCATTGGTTTTGTACCAACGATGGGGAACTTGCATGAAGGTCACCTTAATTTAGTTCGTGAAGCACGTAAACTGTGTGATGTCGTGGTGGTGAGTATTTTCGTTAACCCAATTCAGTTTGGTCCAAATGAAGACTTTGACAACTATCCACGTACTTTGGAACAAGATCAGCACTTATTGGCTGAAGTGGGTTGTGACATCGTGTTTGCGCCGACTGTTGAACAAATGTATGGCAACAAACCGCGCTTAACCAATATTAGCGTGGGCGGCATTACCAATGATTTGTGTGGCGAACAGCGTCCGGGTCATTTTGACGGTGTTGCTGTTGTTGTGACAAAACTCTTTAATATTGTTCAACCGAATTTTGCATTCTTTGGGCAAAAAGATTACCAGCAACTTGCAGTGATTCGTCAGTTTGTACGTGACTTAAATATTCCACTAGAAGTGATTGGTGTGCCGATTACTCGTGCCGAAGATGGTTTAGCATTGAGCTCACGTAATGGTTATTTAAGTGCGGAAAATCGTGCGATTGCACCAACGATTTACCAAAGCTTGAAAACGGCTGAGGCAGAATTACATGCTGGAACTCAACTGGCAGATGTGTTAGCGAATATTAAAGCAACATTGACAGCAGCGGGTTTTGTTGTGGACTATGTTGAAGCACGTACACCTGAATTACAGAAAATTGAAGAATTTGATCAAGACGTGGTGTTGTTTATTGCGGCTAAATTAGGCGCAACACGTCTTATTGATAATATGCAGGTTAAATATACTGCAGTTTAAAACGGCTATGGGGTAGCAAGCGATGAAGCGCATTTTAATTGTTACAGGACAATCTGGATCTGGAAAGTCATCTGCATTACAGATACTTGAGGATTTGGGTTATTACTGTATCGATAATTTGCCATTGGCCTTACTCCCCGAAATTGTTGAAAAACTCGATTCAGAAAATAATCTTGAACAATTGGCACTGGGTGTGGATGTCCGCAGTACACGTGCAGATTTACAAGAGTTCGATTTGGTTTTTCAACAGCTACAACGCCATGGCTCAGTCGATATTATTTATTTGACCACGCGTGATCAGGAATTGATTGCGCGATTCAGTTCATCTCGACGTCCCCATCCGTTGGCAAGTCGTTTCAAAAGTTTAAATGAGTGTATACAGGAAGAAAAATCTTTACTGTTGCCGATTCAATTACGCTCGACAGTACATATTGATACTACAGATAAGAGCGTACATGATTTAAAACATACCTTGCTGTCTAAACTCGGACAGGCAGATAATTTAATTTTGATCTTACAGTCTTTTGGCTATAAGCATGGTATTCCACTCGATGCAGATTATGTTTTTGACGTCCGTCATTTGCCCAATCCGCACTGGGATATGGAATTACGTAAGTATTCAGGATTAGATGAGCCAGTTCGTCAGTTTTTACAACAAAGTGAACAAACCAATGAAATGTTCCAAGATATTTATCATTTCTTGGATAAATGGCTGCCGGCATTTGCCGAAGGGCATCGTCATTACATGACGGTGTCGATCGGTTGTACAGGTGGGCAACACCGTTCGGTATATATCGTAGATAGACTAAAAAAAGCACTTGAGGCAAAATGGTCTATTCAGGTTCTACATAGAGAAATGAAGCACTGGTCATGATCGACACAACTGTTGACGTAATTAATAAACTGGGTTTACATGCGCGTGCATCTGGCAAGCTAATCGAAGTCACGACCAAATTTCGCTCGTCGATTCAAATTGGTAAGGGTGGAAAATTAGTAGATGCCAAAAATATTATGTCTTTGCTGATGCTTGGCGCAGGCAAGGGCACAACTTTACGCTTAGTGATTGAAGGTGCAGATGAAGAAAAAGCTTTATCTGAAATTCAAGCACTGTTTGCGGCAAAATTTTACGAGGCAGATTAAACGTGGCACGTCGACCGAATCGCTATACCGAAGAAGACTTTGAATCCTTAGAAGGACGTGCAAGTAAAACTGAGCAAAAGAAAGCTGTACAACGTATGGCTGCTTTGGGCGAGGAACTTGCAAAACTGAATCCTAAACAGATTAAAAATCTTCCTGTTGAAGAGCGTCTGATCGAAGCACTACTAGATGCACAAACAATTACTTCACATGAAGCACGACGCCGTCAGTTTCAACGTGTAGGTAAATTGCTGCGTAATGAAGATGAAACCATGATTTTATCTTATTTAACCCCACAGCAAGGTGCGAAAAAAACAGCGCAGCTTCAACGCTGGACTGAACGTATGATTGCCCAAGGTGATCCAGTCATTAAAGAGTTCATGAAAGCACATAATGCTGCTGAACATCATCCTATTCGTCAGCATATTTTGCGTATTCAACGTGATATAGCAAAAAATGTAAGTGAAGAAGAACTGACTGCGTCAAAGTTGAAATTGTTTAACTACATTCAACAAGTGGCTTTATTATCTGATAACTAATGCCTTATTAGATAGCCAAGTGCTTAGATAGCTCAATGATCAGATAATTCAACATGATCTGATCATTGAAGCAAAACGTGATGTCTATAATTTCACATCAAAAAAGCGACCTGATCAGGTCGCTTTTTTTTGCTTGAGTATTGAAAAATTCAAGCTTGGCTTTTGAGTTTGAATATTAACCAAATTCACCAACAGCGCGCTCTTTAGCCCATTCACGGAGAACGAACTTCTGAAGTTTACCTGTCGAGGTTTTTGGAATTTCGGTAATCACTACATCTTTAGGTACTTTGAAACGTGCAAGATGTTGTTTACAGAATTCGATCAGTTCTTCAGGTGTTGCCTCTTTGCCTGTTTTCAATTCAATGAAGGCACAAGGCACTTCTTGCCAACGAGGGTCGGGTTTTGCAACCACTGCAGCGGTCAGTACTGCAGGATGTTGATACAGAATTTCTTCCACTTCGAGCGATGAAATATTTTCACCCCCTGAAATGATCACATCTTTAGAGCGGTCAGTAATTTTGGCATAACCGTCGGGTTGGCAGACGGCTAAATCACCGGTATGGAACCAACCACCGGCAAAAGCTTCAGCCGTTGCTTCAGGGTTTTTCAAATAACCTTTCATTACGATGTTGCCACGGAACATGATTTCACCCATGGTCTGGCCATCATGCGGAACAGGTAACATGGTTTCAGGATCAATGACTTTCATGCCATCTTGAAGCGGGTATGGCACACCTTGGCGAGAATGCAACTGTGCTTGTTCTTGAATGGAAAGATCAGACCAGCCTGCTTGCGATGCGCAAAGTGCCGATGGACCATAGGTTTCAGTCAAACCGTAAACATGTGTGACATTGATGCCAATATTACGCATCCCTTCAATAATCGCTGCAGGAGGCGCTGCACCAGCCACCATCACTTCAACGCGATGGTCAAATTGCGCTTTTTTCTCTTCAGGCGTGTTGATCAGCATTGAAAGTACGATTGGCGCACCGCAGAAATAATCTACTTTGTGCTCTGCGATCAGTTTGAAAATCAGTTCAGGGTCGATTTTACGTAGACAAATATTGGTTCCGCCATTGGCTGCCATCGTCCAAGCAAAGCACCAGCCATTACAGTGGAATAGAGGAAGCGTCCACAGATACGTTGCACGTGGCGTCATGCCGCAAGCAATGATGTTACTCGCTGCATTGATATATGCGCCGCGGTGATGATACACCACGCCTTTTGGATTCCCTGTCGTGCCAGAGGTATAGCTTAAGCTAATTGCATCCCATTCATCTTGAGGTAAGTGCCATTCAAAGTTGGCATCGCCTTGCGCCAACCAGTCTTCAAATTCGACTTGTCCAATCGGTTGTGCTGTACCTTCAAATTCAGCATCTGCCACATCAATGACATAAATCTCTTGATCGATTAAAGCTAAAGCTTCTGTGGCAACCTGAGTGAATTCAGGGTCAACCAACAGGACTTTGGTTTCAGCATGTTCCAGCATGAAGGCAATAGTTTTTGCATCAAGGCGTGTATTTAGCGTATTCAATACTGCACCCGCCATTGGTACGGCAAAGTGTGCTTCAACCATAGCAGGAACGTTTGGTAATAACACAGACACGGTGTCGTTTTTGCCAATGCCTAATTGTTGCAATTGATGCGCAAATTGACGACAGCGGTTATACGTTTGGCGCCATGAAATATGACGATTGCCGTGGATAATGGCATCCTGATCAGGATAAATATAGGCTGCACGCTCTAAATAACGTAGAGGCGAAAGTGCCACAAAATTTGCCGGGGTCCGTGGCAATTCATCGTATGCGCTAACCATCGTGGTACTCCAAGTCCATGTCTATTTGTTTTAAATCTGACTTAACAATAATTCAGTCCGCAGCTTCTCTGCATTTATGCTTTAGTCGAGTATTTACACTAAATTTTTAAGTGATTGAAATTGAATAAAATAAAAACAGTAAAGTGACGAAAATGAACCCTATGGTTCTCAAAATTGATTTTTTAGAATAAATGATTTAGCTGAAAAATAGACAATAATTGTTGGTTTTTTATGCTGATTTTGCAGATATTTCCGTGTGTGATCCTCTTTATTGATAATGTTTGAATGATGCTGATCGAATAATCTAGAGCGTCCTTAAAAGTCTGTCAGGGCTTTCAAACGAATGGTTTTATCTCTTTGATTTATGGATTATTTGCTGTTTTATAACAATAAACTTAAATTTGAGAAGATGCTGAACTTCGTATAATCTAAGTAAAAAATCAAGATGGCTTGTGCATTAACATTGCAAAAGCGGAAATCAAAAATAAAACAATACGGCTGAATACAATAAAAAGTATGGCGATAAGGATGAATATGACAATTCAACACGACATTGCATGGGAAAATTGGTCAGGTGCTCAGAAGTCGATCCCGAAGTCATTTATACAACCGCAAAATCTTGACCAATTAATGGATGTGGTGCAATCCCATCCTAAGATTCGCTTGGTTGGCGCAGGGCACTCATTTAGCCCTTTAGCAAAAACCACAGATACCTTAGTAAGTTTAGATCATCTCAACGGCATTCTAGATATCGATGTAGAACGCTGCCAAAGTACCGTCCAAGCTGGTACACGATTATTTGATTTGGGGGAGAAGCTCGCGTCTTTTGATCAGGCACTGATTAATCAAGGTGATATTGATCGTCAAAGTTTGGCTGGAGCTATTTCAACAGGAACACATGGTACCGGACTCGAATTACCGTGTTTATCGGCGCTGGTTACGAGGTTTGAATTATTAACCGCGCAGGGTGAATTAATACAATGCAGTGCTGAACAGAACAGCGAAATTTTCCAAGCAGGGCGTGTTTCACTCGGGAGTTTAGGCGTGCTGACGCATGTACAGCTGCAAAACCGACCGATGTATAAACTCAAAGAACAGACGCGATTATGTCCGCTGAAAGATGTCTTGCAGAATATGCAGCAATGGCAATATGAACATCGACATATTGAGTTCTGGGCATTTAGTCATGCCGATCAGGTTATTTTAAAAACCTTAGATGAGACGGAAGATAACCTTCAACCTCGAAAAGAACAGTGGTTAGATGACGACGTATTACTCAAACTTTGTGCAGAATTGACGCGAATTTTTCCACCACTGAATCCATGGCTACAAAAATTATTAGGTGTTTTTGTCAAACCTTCGATCAACGTAGACTGGTCAAGTCGAATTTTTCCTTCTGCTCGAAGTACCAAATTTAATGAGATGGAATACCAGATTCCGCTGCAACACGGGATGAATTGTTTAGAAGAAATTTTGCATACCCTTCGACGACATAAGGTTCCGATGTTTTTCCCGCTAGAATATCGACTTGTACGTGGGGATGATATTTGGCTCAGTCCGTTTTATCAGCAAGATTCGGCCTCAATTTCGGTGCATCAGTTCTATAAGCAAGATTATCAAGTCATCTTTAAGCTCGTGGAGCCGATTTTTTTAAAATATGGCGGGCGTCCGCATTGGGGGAAATTGCATAGCCTAAATGCGCGGCAGCTTCAAAATGTGTACCCCAAGTGGCAAGATTTTTTGAATATTCGACAAGAATTAGATCCTCAGCAAAAGTGGCTCAGTCCAGAGCTACAGCAATTACTAATTGAATAAGCGTCGTGGAAGGTTAAACACTGAAGACCAATTGAACGATATGAAAAAGGGGATGGCATGGATGCATATTTTCAACAGTTGAATACGCTGTTAAAGCAAAACGGGACGGGGATGCCCCAGTTAATCGTGGATGTTGATGCATTAAATCACAACTTGGTGATCACTCAGCAGCAAATACCACATAGTCTGCATCCGCGCTTGGTAGTGAAATCCTTGGCGTGCATGGCATTGCTTCAACACTGTGCTACACAGCTCAAGACACAGCGTTTCATGCTATTTCATTTTGCACATCTGAAAACACTTTTCGAGTCGATGCCACAAGCCGATGTGTTGTTTGGAAAACCGATGCCGATTCAGGCCTTGCACCATGCAGACAAGGCATTTTTGCAGGCAACGCAATCGCAAGTGCAATGGCTGATTGATAGTGAACAGCGTTTAGCCCAATACCTCAAATTTGCTGAGCAGCATCAACTGTGTCTACGCATCAATATTGAAATCGATGTGGGGCTACACCGTGGAGGTCTGAAAACGATCGATGAGCTAAAGGCTGTTTTGGATGTAATCGTTCAACATCCCCAACATTTAAAATTTTCAGGATTAATGGGCTATGACGCACATGTGGCGAAGATTCCACGGCTGATCCAATCTGCTGAACAGACTTATCAACAGTCCCAGCAAAGTTATCAACAATTCAAAGCTTATGTAGAACAGCGCTACCCAACCTTTTGTGATGAACACACCTGTTGGAATGGTGGTGGTAGTCCTAGTTTTAATTTTCATTGTCAGCAAAGTGTCTGTAACGAAGTTTCATTTGGCTCGATGTTATTAAAACCCGTAGATTTTGAATTGAAAAAATTGCACGCTTTTCAAAGTGCCTTATGGATCGCCGCACCCGTGCTAAAAGTGTTGCCAAGGACAGAATTACCACAGTTAGAATGGCTCAGTCGTTGGGCAAAGTCTCAGGCTGTGTTTATTTATGGAGGTTATTGGCGTGGGGACTATGTTTATCCTCAAGGCAGTCAGCCCCATGCATTATATGGTCGCAGTAGTAATCAGGAACTTGTGCAAATTCCACAGACAAGCAGCATAGACGTAGATGATTATATTTTTTTACGTCCTGCACAAAGTGAAATGATCATCCCTCAATTTGCACAGCTTTGGTTGTACCAAGCCGCTCAATTCATGGCCTTTGAAACCTTCAGAGAATAAAAAAGAGCCCGTATGGACTCTTTTTAGGTTCAATGGTTTTGAAAAAAGCTCATGATTTGAAGCTTACTCAAATCCACTGTAGTGAATACCCGTGAGGTTCGACATTTCTTTTTTCCATGTGGTCAGGTCATCTTTGCAGAATTGATTCAGATGATGATGTCCGCAGGCACGAGCCATGACTTGCATCAGTTCAACAGATGCATTTAGAAAATTCGCCAGTTGTTGTGCCGATTTGTCTATTTCTAAACGACGACGTAAATGATCTTGTTGTGTGGCAATGCCGACAGAACAATCATTGGTCTGACAGGCACGCATAGCTAAACAGCCAATGGCTTGCATGGCAGAGTTTGAAATCGCGATGGCATCTGCACCTAAAGCGAGTGCCTTAATAAAGTCAGCGGGTACACGAAGTCCACCTGTGATCACTAAACTAATATCTGACCGTCCTAAACGGTCTAAATGACGACGTGCTTGTGCAAGCGCAGGAATGGTTGGTACTGAGATATTGTCACGGAACAAGGTTGGGGCTGCACCTGTACCACCGCCACGTCCATCTAAAATAATATAGTCCACACCAATGCTCAGTGCTGCGTCAATATCACGTTCAATATGCTGTGCAGAGAGTTTATAGCCGATCGGGATATCGCCGGTTTCTACTCGGACATATTCTGCAAATTCACGGTATTGTGATAGATGCGTCCAGTCGGGGAAGGTTGCAGGAGAAATAGCAGCGGTGCCTTCTGGTAATTTACGTACTTCTGCAATTTTTCCAATCACTTTATGGCCTGGAAGATGTCCTCCCGTACCTGTTTTTGCAGCTTGACCGCCTTTAAAATGAAAGGCCTGACACTTTTTGACTTTTTCGATGTCATAGCCAAACGACCAGACGCGAGTTCATAAAAATAACGGGAGTTAGCCGCTTGTTCCTCAGTAAGCATTCCGCCTTCACCTGAGCAAATGCCTGTACCTGCAAGTTCAGCACCTGTTGCAAGGGCAACTTTGGCTTCTTGAGATAGCGCACCAAAACTCATATCTGACACAAACACGGGAATGTTGAGTTTTAAAGGTTTTTTAGCATTTGGGCCAATCACCACTTCGGTTGCTACGGGTGCATTATCTAACAATGGAATTTTCCACAGTTGTGCGGTGATCAGTTGAATATCATCCCATTTCGGAAGTTGATTGAAAGGCACGCCCATTGCCGCTGTCGGGCCATGATGTCCAAATTTACTTAAGCCATTTCGTGCGAGTTCCAAGATCAATTTATTATATGGTTCTTCTGGCGCGGGCGCGGAGTCAGCATATAGGCCTTGGTATTGATCACGCTTATATTGTTGAGGATTTCTTTTTTCCCACGCTTGAATTTCTTCAAGATCGACATACACCTGATCGCCTTCCACCCACGCTTTAAACTTTTGCAGATTTTTATTCAGATAACGTGGGTTGATGCCAGTTTTATAAATATAGTGAGAGCCATGCAGCCCACAGACGATTTTATCTCCTTGAATATGGGCATCGGCCATGAGTGCGCCGCGATGCTGACAGCGACCATACATGACCACGACTTGTTCTACATCATCATCTTCGAGCCGTAAGACCACAAGATCGACATTGGCTGCAAGGGCATAAGCGGGTTTGGAGCGGTTTTAAACTAGACCAAGATATAAGTGAATGTGCTTGCATGATACCTGCCTACATAGAGAGTTCAGTGGGTATAGGTGTTCGAAATTCGGAATAATTTTATGAATTAGAACGTGATTATTATGTTGACAGCATAAAGCGCATTTCGGCTGAAATCTGTTTGAATTATCAGGAGTCTTGTAAAAGGCGGCAGAAAAATCAACTTCTATGGGATTAGAGGTTTATTAAAGTTGGCAGGGCGTGTAAAATTTAGGTCGAATTTTATTTATCCACCGTTTTTATCTTTTGAGGGTCTCCCTCGATCATAATCTCGCGGTGACATGCTCCATTGTACGGGGCATCACTCCTTAAGGATTTTTATATGCCAATTATCACTTTGCCTAATGGCGATCAAAAAGAATTTGATCATGCCGTGTCTGTGATGGAAGTTGCTCAAAGCATCGGTCCTGGTCTAGCAAAAAATACAGTTGCGGGTCGTGTAAACGATCGTTTAGTTGATGCATCTGATTTAATTACAGAAGATGCTAGCCTACAAATTATCACGCCTAAAGATGAAGATGGTATTCACATCATTCGTCACTCTTGTGCGCATTTGGTAGGTCATGCAGTTAAGCAATTGTTCCCAGAAGCAAAGATGGTCATTGGTCCTGTCATTGAAGAAGGTTTCTACTATGACATCTGGATGCCACGTCCGTTTACTTTAGATGACATGGCAGCAATCGAAGAGCGCATGAAAAAGCTCATCGACCAAGACTATGATGTCATCAAAAAAATGACTCCACGTGATGAAGTGATCAAAGAGTTCACTGCACGCGGCGAAGAATACAAACTGCGTCTGATAGAAGACATGCCTGAAGAAACTGAAATGGGCTTGTACTATCATCAAGACTACTTGGATATGTGTCGTGGTCCGCACGTTCCAAATACTAAATTCTTAAAATCGTTCAAGTTGACTAAAATCTCTGGTGCTTACTGGCGCGGTGATGCGAAAAACGAACAGCTGCAACGTATTTACGGTACAGCTTGGGCTGACAAAAAACAGTTAGCTGCGTATATCAAACGTATTGAAGAAGCTGAAAAACGCGATCACCGTAAAATTGGTAAAGCGTTAGACTTGTTCCATATGCAAGAAGAAGCGCCGGGTATGGTGTTCTGGCATCCAAACGGCTGGACGATTTACCAAGTGCTTGAACAATACATGCGTAAAGTTCAACAAGCCAATGGTTACCAAGAAATCCGTACACCGCAAGTGGTTGATTTCACGCTTTGGGAAAAATCAGGTCACGCAGCAAACTATGCTGAAAACATGTTTACGACTCACTCAGAGAACCGTAACTATGCAGTAAAACCAATGAACTGCCCATGTCACGTGCAAGTCTTCAACCAAGGTTTAAAATCTTACCGTGACCTGCCAATCCGTTTAGCTGAGTTTGGTTCATGTCACCGTAACGAACCATCGGGTTCATTACACGGTATTATGCGTGTACGTGGCTTTACACAAGATGATGCGCATATCTTCTGTACGAAAGAACAAATCGGTACTGAAGTTGCAGACTTCATTAAATTGACTTTAGATGTTTATAAAGACTTTGGTTTTGAAGAAGTTCAAATGAAATTGTCGACGCGTCCAGAAAAACGTGTAGGTGATGACAAACTTTGGGACATGGCAGAAAAATCTTTAGCAGATGCTTTAGATGCTGCAGGCCTAGAGTGGGAACTTCAACCGGGTGAAGGTGCATTCTACGGTCCGAAAATTGAATTCTCATTGAAAGACTGCTTAGGTCGTGTATGGCAGTGCGGTACAATTCAATGTGACTTTAACTTACCAGAACGTCTTGACGCATCTTATGTGACTGAAGATAACGACCGTGATCAGCCTGTAATGTTGCACCGCGCAATACTTGGCAGTTTCGAGCGTTTTATTGGTATACTTATTGAACACTATGCTGGTTTCATGCCACCTTGGTTGTCTCCAATTCAAGCATGTGTGATGAACATTACTGATTCACAAGCTGAAGCATGTGAGTCAGTCGTCGCTAAACTTAAAGAAAGCGGTATCCGCGCGATTTCAGACTTGAGAAATGAGAAAATCGGCTTTAAGATTCGTGAACGTACTTTAGAGCGTATTCCTTACTTATTGGTTCTTGGAGACCGTGAAGTTGAGGAAGGTACTGTAAACGTCCGTACTCGCTCTGGAAAAAATTTGGGTACTATGTCAATTGATGCATTCATCGACTTAGTAAAAGCAGCCGTAGCCGAACGCGGCCGGTACATTGTGGAGTAAAAGCGATTAAACAGCCTGACCGTAATCAACAGGGCGGAAAGTCAAACCGTCCTGCCTTGAATGATGAAATTCGTGCAAAAGAAGTCCGTCTAGTAGACGAAAATGGCGAGCAAAAAGGGATTGTATCTCTTGCTGACGCTTTGCGTGCTGCAGAAGCAGTAGATCTTGACCTTGTTGAGATCGTTGCCAATGCTGAGCCACCAGTCTGCAAAATCATGGATTTCAACAAGCATTTGTTTGATCTAAAACAAAAGCAAAAAGAAGCGAAGAAAAAACAACATCAAGTACAGGTGAAAGAAATCAAGCTACGCCCTGGTACTGATGTTGGTGACTACAACGTTAAACTACGTGCCATTATCAAGTTCCTTGAAGAAGGCAATAAGGTAAAAATCACGCTTCGTTTCCGTGGTCGTGAAATGGCACACCAACAGTTAGGTTTGGCTCAATTGCAAAAAATTGAAGCTGACGTGGTTGACTATGGTGTTGTTGAACAAACACCAAAAATGGAAGGCCGTCAAATGGGTATGCTACTTGGTCCTAAAAAGAAAAAGTAAGTATCCATTAAAAAAGCACTGCATTTGCAGTGCTTTTTTTTGCCTATATTTTGGTTTTTAATCTCAATGATGTTCAAGGGCACAAATAATTTTTGCTGCGTATTGATTGGAAAATAGAGCAAAATTCATGAATGCGAACTTATGTCTGAGAGTATTAGGGTCTGTTGACATTTGTTGATTAAAAAAATAGCGAGATAGTAAAATTAAATCGCCAAACCCAATTTTACACTCGCTATGCCTCGAACAATGCTAAATGATCAACACTGGTCCAAGTTACTTG
>NZ_VPAO01000040.1:0-38973 GCF_013419235.1 Acinetobacter sp. YH12098 | reverse complement strand
GAGGAATTGCCACAAGATACGATAAGCTAAAACGTAACTATCAAAGCGCTGTTGCTTTAGCTTGTATATTTATATGGTTGCCTCTTTAGCTCAATTTATCGGCTGTAAATGTCAACACACCCTAATAAGATGAAAATTATCGCAATATAAATAAGATTGAAATGCGGAAAAATCGGAATGAATAAAAAAACCACCCAATCTTTCGAAAGGGTGGTTTAGAACTCGAAACTAAAATTAAGCTTCTTGCTGTTCGGATTGAATTGCCGTTAATGCAATGGTAAACACGATGTCATCGACCAAAGCCCCACGTGACAAGTCATTTACAGGCTTGTTTAAACCTTGCAGCATAGGGCCAACACTGACTACATTTGCAGAACGTTGAACTGCTTTATAGGTTGTATTACCTGTATTTAAGTCAGGGAAGATAAACACATTGGCACGACCAGCCACTTTAGAGTCAGGTGCTTTAGAGCGTCCCACACTTTCCACCGATGCAGCATCGTATTGAAGCGGGCCATCAATAAGTAAGTCTGGACGGCGTTCTTTGGCAATACGTGTTGCTTCAGCCACTTTCTCGACATCTGCGCCTGCACCAGAAGTACCTGTTGAATACGAAATCATTGCGATACGTGGGTCAATACCAAAAGCTTTCGCTGAATCTGCAGATTGAATCGCAATCTCTGCAAGCTGTTCTGCATTTGGATCTGGATTAATGGCACAGTCACCATATACATAGACTTCATCTGGTAACAGCATGAAGAATACTGAAGAAACCAATGAATAATCAGGTGCAGTCTTAATCAATTGGAATGCAGGACGTACAGTATTCGCCGTAGTATGTACTGCGCCTGAGACTAAGCCATCCACCTGATCGAGTGCAAGCATCATGGTACCTAAAACCACAGTATCTTGTAGCTGTTCACGTGCTTGTAGATCATTGAGTTTACCTTTACGCAGCTCAACCATTTTAGGCACATAGTTTTCACGAATCAGATCTGGATCAATAATTTCCAAATCATGTGGAAGTTCGATATTACGTGCTTTTGCAACTTCAATCACGGCTTCAGGTTTTGCCAATAAAATACAGTGTGCAATGCCACGTGATTGACAAATGGCAGCCGCCTGAATGGTGCGTGGTTCATCACCTTCAGGTAGAACAATTCGTTTTTTCGCAGCAATAGATTTTTGTACTAATTCATGACGGAATGCAGAAGGGGACAAACGGGGTTGATACGAACCATTCAATACTTCAGTAATCCACTCAGCATTGATGTGGCTTGAAACAAAGCGGGTCACTTGTTCTGCACGTTCTACGTCATCGACAGGAATTTCATTGCCTAAATTTGAAAGTTGTTGTGCCGTTTCAAAAGTGCTTAAAGGCGTATGTAAAATCGGTAAGCCTTGCTTAATCGCGGTTTGGCAGAAATCCAAAACTTGTGGGTTCGGTTGATGGTGTTCAGTCAAAACCAAACCGGCAAGTGGAATACCATTGCTACTTGCAAGGCTAGAAGCCAACAATACATCAATACGGTCAGAGGCGCTGATAATCAGTTCACCTGCCACAAATTTGTGAAGTTCATGTTCAATATTAGAGGCAACTAAGCTGCTATGTAGTACGCGTCGATGAGCAGCATCGCCTTGGTTGATCCATTCTGATTGAATATGCGTCGCCAAGTCAGACATGCGCGGTACGCTGAGCGTATTACTAAATGGAACGAGGCCAATGACAGGTAGCTGTGTAGAACCAATTTGCGGATTACTTTGTTGTAATTCGAGTACAAATTTATGGGTATCACTGATTAAACGCAGATTTGGATCAAGCGTGACAGGAATTTGCGCAGATTCTTCTGGCAAACCACGTGTGCGCATAAACAAAACGCCCGCAGTACGTTCAGATGCTGCACCACCGAATTGGCGTAGAGAACTGTCAATTTTCTCAGCCGTTTTCGTGGCATTTTGAATATCTGCTGTGCTGACAATAATTACTTTAGCATCAAGAGCTTTTGCTAAAGTTGCGTTGAGTTCTGAGGCAAAGTTATCTCGGCTGTTTGGAACCAAGCCTTCAACAATAATCAGATCATGCTTTTTTGCAATTTCACGGTGCAAACGAACCGCTTCTTCGAGCAGTTCATCACTTTCATCATGACTGAGTTGCTTCACGATGGTGGCATGATGAATAGGTTCTACCGTTTCATTATTAAATAAATGACGATAAAGAGCCGTTGTACGGTCTACAGTATCTGCGACATTTTCCTGTGAAAATGGTTTCAGAAAACCTGCTTTGACCCCTTGGCATTCCAAAGCATAAATTAAACCTAAGCATGCAGATGTTAAACCTACACCTTCCCCAGTTGGCACGAGTAAAATTGTTTTCATACGGTGTCTAAATTAAAGCTAAAAATTAATATTGAAGGCGAAGGGGCTGATGCGATTGCTTATGCAATCGCAGCTTCAGCATCAGACTTTTTTGTAGCAGACGCTGTCACCTCGTCTACAACATGCTCAGTTTCTTTGGCAATACGGCCTTCTTCATCGGTTGGAACAACCCAAATTTGTGGGCCAGTACCGTGGTCAATACGACCTTCAGTACCGCGTTTTAAGTTGTCATTTAATTCTTTACTAAGGTTGAAACCAAAGTGCGGTAAGTATGAAACTGTTTTTTCACGAATGTAGGCAGAATTTTCACCAATACCACCGGTAAAGAATAAACCGTCAATACGTGGTAGACCACAGCTGAGACCTGCCAAAGATTTTGCTAAACGGTAGCAGAATACTTCAATGGCAAGTGCTGCATCTTCGTTGCCTTGTTCCGATGCTTCGATCAACGTACGCATGTCATTTGAAAGATCAGACAAACCGAGTAGGCCTGATTGGCTGTTCAGCATCTTGTCGATTTTGTAGATATCCCAACCTAAGTTGCTCGCAAGGAAGCTGTGAATACTTGGGTCAACATCACCACTACGTGTGCCCATCACCACACCTTCAAGTGGTGTTAGACCCATTGACGTATCTACAGATTGACCATTCCAAATCGCACAAGTCGAGCTACCATTGCCTAAGTGAGCAGTTAACCAGCCACCTTGTTTAAAGCTGCCTGCCAACATTGAGCCACGCTCAGATACGTAGGCATGGCTAGTACCGTGGAAGCCATAACGACGTACGTTATGCTGTGTGTACAAGAATTTTGGTAATGCATAGCGGTATGCATGAGACGGCATTGTTTGGTGGAATGCTGTATCGAATACGGCTACTTGCGGAAGTTCAGGGAACAAACGCATGGTTGCTTCGATACCCACCAAGTGAGCAGGGTTATGCAATGGCGCAAGCGGTGTAGCTTCACGAATACGTTCAATAATTTCTGGTGTTAATAGCTCAGCTTTGGTTAATGTACCGCCGTGTACCACGCGGTGACCAATCGCTTGAGGATTATGGTGAGCCAAACGCTCTAAAATAGTTTCGAGGGCTTTTTCATGGTCAGCATGTGGAATAGACAGCTCAAGCGCAGCACCACCCGTAGTGACCCCTTTAATACGTGCATCAGCAGAACCTAGGTTCTCGGCCAGACCAAAAATACGATCTTCACGGCGCTCAGAAACTAACGCATATTTGATAGAAGAAGATCCGCAGTTAATTACTAATACTGATGTAGACACGTTTAAATACCCGAATTCTAATTGAAATACTTATCCATAATGTTGATCTGATTGCAGTTGTATTGATTGATGCAATTTAGATCTGTGATGATGTTTTATCATGGGTTTTTTTATCGTCCTAGATAGACTTTAGGAGATTAGACTTAAGCACTATCGACCCTGAGCACAATAATAATTAAAATTTATCAGTTCATAGTTTTCATTTATTAATAAAATAATCCTCAAAATTTATACGATTTAAGGGATATACATAGAACATAACATGCGGTTGCTGCGCTGTAATCCTCAAATTGTTGCAAAAAGCAGGTAATTTGAACTTTTCTTATTCTTCTTAAGCATTTAATTGTCAAAAAATCTGTTTTCGATTCTATATCCTGTGTGTTTGCAGGCTTATATTTCAATATGTGAACCCTGGGTCTAGTTTTTTAAATCGCCATAAAAAAAGCTGTGCCTTTAATCAGAAAAGCACAGCTTTCATTGTCTTATTGGGTGTTATTGGCGAATTTGACCATCACCAAACACAATCCATTTTTGAGAAGTTAGACCTTCTAGACCGACTGGTCCGCGTGCATGGATTTTATCGGTTGAAATACCAATCTCAGCACCAAGACCATATTCAAACCCATCCGCAAAACGCGTTGAGGCATTGATCATCACTGAACTCGAATCTACACGCGCCAAGAACTGACGAGCCAGACTAAAGTTTTCGGTAATGATCGAGTCGGTATGGTGTGAGCCATATTTGTTGATGTGCTCGATCGCTTCATCTAGGCCAGTAACGACTTTCACTGCCAAAATCGGGCCTAAGTATTCGGTGTACCAATCTTCTTCAGTTGCAGGAACAATCGATTCACCCAAAATGCGCTGGGTTTCAGCACAGCCACGAAGTTCAACTTTTTTCTCAGCATAAAGTTCAGCAATGCGTGGTAAAAACTCTTCAGCGACATTTTCATCGACGAGCAAGGTTTCCATGGCATTACATACGCCATAACGGTGTGTTTTGGCATTAAGCGCAATAGGTAATGCTTTTTGCAAATCAGCCTGAGCTTCCACAAAAACATGGCAGTTACCATCAAGATGTTTGATAACAGGCACACGTGCTTCATTGGTGATACGTTCGATTAAGCCTTTGCCACCACGAGGTACGATCACATCGACATATTCAGGCATAGTAATTAATTGGCCAACCGCAGCACGGTCTGGGGTATTAAGCACTTGAACGGCATGCTCAGGTACACCTGCAGCAGTTAAGCCATGTTGAATCGCTGCCGCAATTGCTTGGTTAGATTCCAAAGCTTCAGAACCACCACGTAAAATAATCGCGTTACCTGATTTAAGCGCTAAAGATGCGGCTTCAAGCGTTACATTCGGGCGAGATTCATAAATCATGCCGACAACACCTAGCGGCACGCGCATTTTGCCCAGCTGAATACCTGTCGGACGAAAGGCCATATCGGTAATTTCGCCAATCGGGTCAGTGAGTGCGATTACATCTTTTAGACCTTGAAGCATGCCTTTAAAGCGTGTGGGGGTAAGTTCTAAGCGATCAAGTAGAGCACTATCCAAGTTGTTGTTATGCGCTTTGGTCATATCCACTTGGTTAGCTGCCAAAATTGCAGTTTCACTGTTTTGTAAAGCAGTATAAATTGCTGATAAGGCATTATTTTTAGTCTGGGTAGAAGCCCCTGCGAGCACACGTGATGCTGTGCGTGCTTGCTGTCCTACCGTTTGCATGTATTGTTCAATAGACTCTTGCATAGCGGTTTGATCACTTAGAAATTTCAACTCGATATTAACAGCCTGTGACTGAACAATGAAGCACTTAAGTGCATATTCGACTGTACATGCTGACCAGAATTAACATTTTGAAATTGTTTTTAGAACAAAAGTAGATAAGCGGCGGGGATATCAGTTGCTTGTAAAATGAACCTCTGTATAGAATGAAACAATAGCGACATTGAAGTCGTACAAATAACGATTAAAGAGCAGGACGCTAAGTCGAGCAGAGTCTCTAAATGAATTCCTGACAATAAAAATAAGGCAGGAATGGAGGAAAGGAATATGAATTCCATTATCCAAATGGATCCCACCGTACAGGAAAGTACGCATTACAGTTTTTTCGATCTGTATGACAAGCAAAGCTTTAAACAGCCTGCCAGAACGACATGGATTGATGGCTGGAAGGTCGAATATATGGCCATTGCACAACCTGAAACCATTCATCGCACCCCGATTGTTATTATTGGTGGGGCATTTCAAAACTTTAATTCCTACAAATATTGTGTCGAACAATTATTTGCGGCAGGCCCAATTATTTTAATTGATTTACCCTCCATGGGCTCAAACCAGCAAATTACCAATGTCGATACTTCGGTGTCGGCAGGGACTTTAGAGTTGGGTGATCTGGCACAGATGTTAGGCGTTTGGTTGGATATCGTCGGGCTAGAAAAAGTATCCGTGATGGGGATGTCGCTCGGTTCAGTGGTGGCTGCAGGACTGGCGGATCAACGTCCTGAATTGATTGACCGCATGATATTGATGGGCGTAATGCAAAAAACGCGCAAGAGCTGGCGCATGTTGCTTGAAGAATCCTTGCATTTGATGAAAGAACAGCGCATGGATGAATTTGGTCAAGCGGTGATTTTGTATTTGGTTAATCATGCCAAACTGGATGTGACGCGGATGTCACCGACAGCAAAGCGTTTGTTCTTTAGACAAATGGCTGAATTCACCAATACCGAACAAGAGCGTTATGACATTAACTGTAACCGTTTGCTGCGTTTGCAAGACGTGCCGATTCCACAGTGTGATGTATTGGTGTCTTGCGGGCAGTACGACAGTTTTACTTTGCCACATGAAAATGCGGGCTTTGCCTTGCAATGTCCGAATATGCAATTTGCCATGATTGCCAATGCGGATCATTTACCGCAGTTGCAACGCCGTAAGGAAACCATGAATTTGTTTGCAACTTATCTACGCGGTGAGTCTATTCAGCAGTTGGATGGGATCATTCCAATGAGCCGAGAGCAAATGCAAAATATTGAACGCCGTGGCGAAGCGCGTGTAAGTGTACAACAGCCATTCACGCATTTATCTCATCGCCATTCAGACCTCGTGGTTGAAACTCAAATTACGGATTTAAATTATTTCGGCGTGTTACTGAATGTACAGGCTGAAATGTTGGACTCCATGCACGCATATCCTCGGGATTTGGCATTACATCTAGAAGATGAAGAAGGTGAGTTTAAAATTGAATGTCTCATCTTTGACGTTGTAGATACGCAGGTTCGTGCTTTGTTTAAGCATGGTAGTTTTGAGTTGGCGGAGCGTTTATTGCGCTTTGTACAACGCCAAAAAGAAGATGTGTTGTTATTAGAAGCCGTAAGTTAAAACATGAACATATAAAAAACAGCGCGTTAGCGCTGTTTTTTTGTTTTGGCATGGACCATCCAAACCAAATCGCCACAGTGCTGCTCTGCATCGTGGAAAGGAATCACTTGTTCTTGTTGCTGTTGTGGAAAGTATAAGGCCGGCTGAACGACGTCTACTTCTTCAAATCCTGTATGACTGAAAAACTGCTGTAATTCAGCAGGGGATTGAAAATGAAAAGTAAAAGCGCTGCGAGACATGACTTTGAGTAATTTACTACTGGCCCAAATAAAACGTGCTAAACGGTTCTTGACGGGTTCAGGATAGATGTCGGTCAGATAATGTAATTCCTGAAATGAGGCGCCATATTCGGTGATCCCTTGCAATAACTTATTCAGTAGGGTTTGATCAAAATAATTAATCAGACCTTCGCTAATCACCACCAAAGGACGTTCAGGGTCAAAACTCTGAAAAATACGTTCAAAATCTTGAGTGAAAATGTCCCCAGTTAAGACCTCGGGGGCATGCGGGTCAATCTGTTTAAGTGCCTGTGTTTTGATTTTTGCCATATCTGGCAAGTCGAGTTCACGATAGTCAATTTCAGGATGCTTGGTACGAAAATTCCAACCGCGCGGGGAGAGGCCGCAGGCAATTTCGAGGACTTGTAGCTGAGGGTGTTGGGCAATGAGTTGATCTAAATGCTGATCGATCATGGCATGGCGCTGTTTGAGCGTCGAGCGCATGCTACCGCCCACATTCTTTTCTGCCCAGCTTTCTAATGGGTGGACTAAACGTGCTAAAAATTTGCCTTTACGCGTAGCAAAAACGGGATGTGAAATCCCCATGCTGTACCAAATATAGCCGGTGTAATGTGCAGTAAAGGAAATGTGTCGATGTTCCGATAAACTTTGTGTCATGTCGTCCTGACCTAATGTTGTTTTTATTGGCAATTTTTGTATAGCACCGAAGCACTTATTTTGACTTCATCATAAATCAAAAAGGAGCACCTTGTCGTGCTCCATTTTCTAGAATTTTGAAAGTCTTGGATTAGCAATATTGATTTTTAAAATCCACAATGCGGTTACGCACATTTTGCCAGTCCGCTCCGAGTTCAATGCTTTGTCCAATCTCAATTTGTGGGATTTTTCCGCGCATACGTTCTAAGCGTTCCTGATTTGGAAGAGCCAAGTTTTGAATTCCATCAAGCGCAATGCATGCAGATTCACGGTTATTACATACGAGGCCCATATCACAACCTGCATTTAATGCTGCTTGGATACGAGCATCTGCGCCGCCAGCGACACAAGCTGCTTGCATGCTTAAATCATCGGAGAATAAAACGCCATCAAATTGGAGCTCTTGACGTAAGACTTTCTGAATCCAATACGGTGAAAAACCAGCAGGGTTAGGATCAATATTTTCATAAATCACATGCGCAGGCATTAAGGCATCAAGCTGTGGTTGCAGTTGAATAAAGCTTTGCATGTCTTTTTGATAGATTTCTTCATAACTACGATGGTCAATGGCAGCAGCAACATGTGAGTCTGCTTTCACCGATCCATGGCCTGGGAAATGCTTACCTGTAGATGCCATCCCCGCACGTTTCATACCTTTTAAGAAAGCACTTGCCAATGGAATAATGTCTTGCATATTTTTGGCAAAACCACGGTCACCAATCACATCACTGACATCATTTAAATCAAGCACCGGTGCAAAACTGAAATCGATGCCGACCGCAAGGACTTCGGCTGCCATCAACCAGCCACATTGTTCAGCCAGTTCAACAGCTTTTTCAGGTTCAGTTAAGTAAATTTCTCCAAACTTGCCCATAGCTGGTAGGAGTGTGAAGCCTTGCTTTAAGCGTTGTACACGACCACCTTCCTGATCGACCGCAATTAAAATATCAGGACGAATTTGACGCATATGGTCGGTCAGGGCACGAACTTGTTCAGGAGATTCAATGTTACGACCAAATAAAATCATGCCGCCAACTTGTGGTGCTTGTAATAGTTCAATATCTTCTTGGGTAAGTTCTGTGCCAGCAATGTCGAGCATTAATGCGCCAATCATATTCGGTGTCCGTGTTGGAATTTTTAAGGAAAAACAATACCTGAATTCTGCAATGATTTGCTACACTTTGTCAGCAGAGAATATGATAAAACTACACGACATAAACATATTAAGTTGTTTAAGATTTTGAATCTATTCAATTCAGGTCGAAAACCAACACGGTAATATTGGTCTTAATACCAAGGAAGTACAAATTATTTATGAAACTTCAAACATTAGCTTGTGCCGTTGCGATTGCGACAGGTGGATTCTTTTTCACTCATGTGGTGAATGACGCAATTGCTGCCAATAATACAGAAGCAGTGAGCGCGGGTACCATTCAGCCCACACAAGAGCAAGCCTTGGTCTCACGTCAGCTTGCAACATTGGTAGACCGTCAACACTATTTAAATCAGCGTTTAGATGCCAATACCTCTAACCGTATTTTAGATTTTTATATTGATAGTTTAGACGCTGAACATACGTTGTTCTTGGCATCGGATATTGAAAATTATAAAAAACGTTATGGTTCAACTTTTGGTGCAAATCTCAAAGCGGGCAATTTAACAGGGCCGTATGCGATTCATGCGCAATATCGTGAGCGCTTAAAACAGTTCTACACCTATATGTTGGAAGAGCTGAAAAAGCCACAGAATTTAAATCAACCGAATAACTACATCGAAACCGATCGTGAAAAAGCGCCATTCTTTAAATCGACAGAAGAACAGCGTGCGCATTGGAATAAAATGTTGGTCTCTCAGCTGATCAATTTAACCATCAGCAAAGAAGAAGAGAAAGCCAAACAAAAAGCGTTGAAAGATGACCCAACACTGGCAAATGGTCAAGACTTAACAGGTCCTGAAGACTTAACACCTGTACAGACTTTAACCAAGCGTTATACACGTCAGTTAGAGCGGATTAGTCGTTTAAAAAGCGATGATGTGCTTGATAAAACTCTGAATGCCATGATGCTGACGTATGATCCGCACAGTAATTACTTTCCACCTGTAGATGCGATGGAATTGAACCGTCAAACCACGCTGCAATTGGAAGGGATTGGGGTATCGATCCGTCCTGAACGTGGTAATGAAGACTACACCAAAATCGAGACGATTGTGGAAGGTGGGCCAGCCAGCAAATCAGGACAAGTGAAGTCAGGCGATCGCATCGTTGGTGTTGCCCAAGATGGCGACAAAATGGTGGATGTGATCGGTTGGCCGAGCAATGAAATTGTCGGACTGATTCGTGGTAAACGTGGCACCAAAGTGACTTTACGTTTATTGGGTGCTGGTGCGTCCATGAATCAAGCGCGAAATGTCACTATTGTACGTGATGTAATTCAAGAAGAAGATGCAGGCGTGCGTTCACGTACCGTTGAAATTGAACGTGATGGCAAAAAACATAAGTTTGGTGTGATTGAAATTCCATCGTTTTACTTAAACTATCGTGCACGTCGTGCGGGTACAGATTACCGTTCTGTGTCGGAAGATACCAATAAAGCTTTAAAAACTTTAGATGCGCAAAATGTTGAAGGCATCATCATTGACTTGCGTAACAACCCTGGTGGCTCACTTGAAGAAGTAGCACGTATGCTTGGACAAGTGATTAAATCAGGTCCAGTGGTGCAAATCCGTGATGGTAATGGCAATGTCAGCGTGTTTGAAGATGATGATGGTGGCGCGCAAACTTATGCAGGCCCATTGGCGGTATTGATTAATTTGGCTTCGGCTTCTGCGAGTGAAATTTATTCTGCTGCGATTCAAGACTATGAGCGTGGTGTGGTGATTGGTAGTACCACAACGGGTAAAGGAACAGCGCAGGTACAACTTGACTCTTTAGCCTATGGTCAAGCAACCTTAACGCAACGTAAATTTTACCGAGTGACGGGCGGCAGTACCCAAAATAAAGGGGTCGTACCGGATATTAAGCTGGTCGATATTTACAATGAAGAGTTTGGTGAGCGTAAATCGAAAAATGCTTTACAGTGGGATACTATTCCAACTGCACCGTTTAAACGTGAAGGCTCGATCCAAGCCTATGTTCCAGATTTGATTAAGTCATCTCAGCAACGCGTCACGATTGATCCTCAATTTAAGTATTTAGAGCAACGTACAGCGATTGCAAAAAAGACGGATGAGCAAAAGCGTGTGGTACTCGACTTAACGAAGCGTAAAGCTGAATTGTTGGCACTAGAGCAAAAGTCTTTGGATGCTGAAAATCAACGTCGTAAAGTGGTGGGTCAAAAGCCTTATGCCAACTGGGAGAGCTACCAAGCGTCTATGGATGCATTGGTGGAAGCACGTGCGAAAATGAAGGCGAACCAACGTCCAGCACTGCCTGAAGAAGAAGTCTTTGTGACGGAAGCAGCAAACGTGCTAATGGACTATGCCAAATTACAAGGCAAAACGCATACAACAACAGCCAAAAAGTAAGTAATTCATCCATAAATAACATTGAGATGATTGCTTGAGTTTTTGACAGAAAAGATGAATTTATCCATTGAGAAATAGCGAGCTACGGCTCGCTATTTTTTTTGTGAGTAGGGCGGTGTTCGATTTAAATCTAGAAAGCAATCTATAAATGATTCTAACTTATTCATTTTATTATGATTAGAAACTGTTCTAAAATAATAAACACCTGATGCAATTTTTATCAAAAGTTTAAGTTTTAGTGAACTTCATCAAGCTTTATTTTTTTAAATTAATCAGTTGCTTAAAATCTTGAAAGAAAGACTTGACCATTACCGTAGACTAATAGATTCTAAGAGAAAATAAGTAAGTAATTGAAAATGTAACAAGTTAAAGGGAAGAGATAGATTGGGTAATTCGGTTAAAGAAAGTGCCACGATAACCTAAGCGGAACGCTTGATATGACTCATATTCATTATGATTACAGTCTGGTCGCTGGTTCAATCGTAGTTGCATTATTAAGTTGTTACTTTGCTGTTTCACTCGAACAAATGTTGTTTCGTGGAACACGACCAAGATATGAAAATGTCATTTTATTCTTCAGCGGTGCAATTTTAGGTGCTGCGATCTGGTGCATGCATTTTGTAGGCATGATGGCCAGCCATTTGCCTTCAAGCCATAGTTTCGATACCAGTCTGACCCTGATATCCTATTTTATTGCTTTCGTTGCTTCCACTTTTGCTGTGTGGTTAACCACACGACAGACATTACCTTTTCCGCGTTTAATTTTAGGTTCAGTGTTAATGGGCCTTGGCATTTCCGGCATGCATTATACCGGTATGCTGAGTTTAGCCGTTCAGGGCTATGAACAACGGTATGAACCTTTAATTGTTATCTGTTCAATTTTAGTTGCGATCTGTGGTTCGGGTTTGGCCTTTTGGATGACGTTTAAAAATAAATATTCGCCAAAACGGAATATTTTGAATGTCTTTGTCGCATTAATGCTGACTTTTAGCATTGTGGCTATGCATTATATTGGTATGGCGGCTGTTGATTTTGTACCGCTAAACTCGATGGATGTATTGGTTGCGGCTCAAATTAACCATAATTTATTGCTATTTATTGTCTTATTTGTCACCAGTTTATTGTTGATGGCGGCCTTTAGCGTTGCAGTACTTGAGCAACGTTTAGAACATCGCAGTTTGCAGTTGATGCGCGCAAATCGAGAACTAGCCAATCAAGCTGTACAGGACAATTTGACCCGTTTACCTAATCGACTATTTTTGGCTGAATATGCACATTTTCTATTTACAGAGCATCGCTTAAGACAAGATAAAATTGCTTTTATTTATATTGATATCGACCGTTTTAAAGCGGTCAATGATGTGTTTGGACACCATGTGGGTGATCAACTACTGATTCAAATTGCTACGCGTATTCACCGTTTAATTAATGATAAAGCCAAATTGCTACGAATCGGTGGGGATGAGTTTCTGATTGTACTTGAGTCGGCAAGCAATGATTCTGCCACAGCAATGTCTGAAAAAATATTGGAATTGATGCAAGAAAGCTTCTTGATTGCAGGTAAGGAAATCAATATTTCAGGCAGTATTGGTATTGCGATGTACCCAGAACATGGTGCGAACTTGCAAGATCTGCTGATCAATGCAGACACTGCAATGCTGAGTTCAAAGTATCAAGGGCGTAATACCTATTCATTTTTTAATTATACCGCCGACCAATTTGAAGAAAAAAGTCAGACGAAACTGATCAATGATTTGTATAAAGCAGTAGAAGAACAACAATTTATCTTATTTTATCAGCCAAAATTTAATGCCGCTGATCGTGAAATTTGTGGGGTAGAGGCCTTAATTCGTTGGAATCATCCAACTCTAGGTATGTTGACGCCAAATAAGTTCATTAATGGCGCTGAAAAAACTGGACTGATTATTGCCATGGGCTATTGGGCACTTGAAGAAGCCTGTAAGCAAATTCAGCACTGGGAAAAGCTGAATATGCCGCTATATCCGATTGCGGTCAATTTATCAGCCATTCAGTTTGAGCATAAACATTTATTTAGTACCTTAGAGTCGCTTTTTGCACGTTATGAAATTAACCCGTCAAACTTAATTATTGAAATTACCGAGTCAACAGCGATGCATCATATCGATGCCAGTATCGTGACTTTTGAACATTTGAGACAGATGGGGATTAAAGTTGCGATTGATGACTTTGGAACGGGACATTCAAGTTTCTTGTATTTAAAAGAACTGCCTGTAGATGAACTGAAAATTGACCGTGAGTTTATCCGCAATTTGAGCGTTGGCTCTAAAGAAGAAATTATTTTAGAAAGTATTATTCACTTGGCAATTCGACTGGGGCTAACAGTCACTGCAGAAGGTGTAGAGACAGAACAACAAGCAGAAATTTTAAAACGTTTAGGTTGCCAACAGTTACAAGGATATTTGTTAGGAATGCCGATGCCAGTGGCACAGCTTGAAGAAAGCATGAAAGCGAAAGTTGAATAAGGTCATTTGTGGTCTTATCGCATTGCCAATGAGTATAGAAGAAAAGACAGTGGAATACGTTATATCGTCGATAAAAACAGGTCGTCATCCAATGTAAAACATCAAGACACGCCACGCTAAGATTTTGACTCAACCCGATGTGGTTGATTATTTTTAATGGTCAATCTGATACAATATCGCCAATTTTCCATATTGATCAGATCTGATCTTTTGCACTGCGAGTTTTGCAGTAGGTGTCTTTCATGAGTTTTAAAGAAGAATTAGCGACACAGGTCGCTCAGCGACGTACTTTCGCTATTATTTCCCACCCCGATGCCGGTAAAACCACAATGACAGAAAAACTGTTGTTATGGGGACAGGCGATTCAGGTTGCAGGTATGGTAAAAAGCCGTAAATCTGATCGTGCGGCAACGTCTGACTGGATGGAAATGGAAAAAGAACGTGGGATTTCGATCACCACCTCTGTTATGCAGTTCCCGTTTAAAGACAAGATGATTAACTTGCTCGACACCCCAGGGCATGAAGACTTTTCTGAAGATACTTACCGTACATTAACCGCTGTTGACTCTGCGCTTATGGTGATTGATGGTGCAAAAGGTGTCGAAGATCGTACGATCAAATTGATGGAAGTGTGTCGTATGCGCGACACGCCGATTATTTCATTCGTCAACAAAATGGACCGTGAAATTCGTGAGCCATTAGAACTGCTAGATGAAATCGAAAACGTTTTAAAAATTAAATGTGTTCCGATTACTTGGCCACTGGGCACAGGTCGTGACTTTGCCGGTGTATTTAACCTACTCGAAGAAAAATTCTACGTTTATAAGGCAGGTTTCGGTTCAACAATTACGGATATTGAAGTCCGTGATGGCTATGACTATGCAGATTTGCGTGAAAAAGTCGGTGATCTCGCTTGGGCTGCATTTGAAGAATCATTGGAATTGGTTCAAATGGCCAATGAACCTTTAGACCGTGATGAATTTTTGGCAGGTCGTCAAACGCCAGTGTTGTTTGGTACGGCACTCGGTAACTTTGGTGTAGACCATGTTTTGGATGCATTTAGTCAATATGCGCCTGAACCTAAAGCACATCCAACTCAAGACCGTAAAGTTGAAGCGACTGAAGAAGGCTTCACTGGTTTCGTCTTTAAAATTCAAGCCAATATGGATCCAAAACACCGTGACCGTATTGCATTCATGCGTATCTGTTCAGGTAAGTATGAAAAAGGCTTAAAAATGAAACATGTGCGTCTAGGTAAAGATGTGCGTATTAGTGATGCTTTAACGTTCCTTGCTGGTGACCGTCAGCACCTTGAAGAAGCATGGCCGGGCGACATTATCGGTTTGCATAACCATGGTACGATTCAGATCGGCGATACCTTCACTTCGGGTGAAGATTTACACTTTACCGGTATTCCGCACTTCGCCCCTGAAATGTTCCGTCGCGTGCGTTTAAAAGATCCATTGAAGTCAAAACAGCTACAAAAAGGCTTAAAAGAACTTTCAGAAGAAGGGGCGACTCAGGTCTTTATGCCGCAAAACAGTAACGATTTAATCGTGGGTGCTGTGGGTGTACTTCAGTTTGAAGTTGTGGCTTATCGTCTGAAAGAAGAATACAAAGTTGATTGTATTTATGAGCCTGTAAGTATCAATACCGTACGTTGGGTATCGTGTGATGACGAGAAAAAATTCAACGAATTTAAGAAAAAAGCACACGACCAATTGTCTGTCGATGGCGGTGGTCATTTAACTTATCTTGCACCAAGTCGTGTGAATTTACAGTTAATGCAAGAACGTTATCCGGATATCGTGTTCAGCAATACACGTGAACACTAAGTTGTTCTTTTACAGAAATAAAACAGCTTCTTCGTGAAGCTGTTTTATTTTGTGGTAGAGTTTTTAAATCCATACATTACGCAATCATTTGGTCGTTTAGGACATCATGAAAATATTCAAGGATGCTACAGTTTTTGCACTTTTGGGGAGTGTTTTGCTGCTCAGTGCATGTGATTCAGGAAAAGAAAACAAAGCGACAAAGCCGGCCGATGATGGCGCTTCTGAAGCGGCCGTGATCAATCCAGATGTTTTGCCTTATTTAAATATCCAAGAGCAAGCCGCTAAAATTGCCAAACCGTTTTGTGAAAATAAAAGTTGTATTGATTTAGAGATACAAACCATTCAGACCGTAGATACGTGGTTGAATAGCTGGATTGAAAAGAATCAGGCGAGCGTCGTACAAGATCAGATTGCACTAAAGCAGAATATGAATCTCCAACAAGCTGTCGATGCGTATGTGAAAAAATCAGATGCTTGGCAGGCCGAGTTTAAAACCAATAAAGCCTATGAATTGGCGATGTACACACGAGTTCCATATCAACGGAATCAATATGTGCTGCTGCAAATCGGTGTCGATACCAAACAGGAAAATATCACGGTCAAAGAGCGCTATTATTTTTTTGTGGCAGACCGTCGTGCGAAAAAAAATCTCAAACCCTTAGATATTATTGATGCAAAGCAGCAGCAAAATATGGATGCCATTGTGCAGCAAGCCTATGGCAAATGGTTAGATGAACAAGAGGTGGATGTCAAAAAATCGGCACCGAAAAAGCTCTATTGGGGCCAAGCAGATTGGTTCTTTGATCAAGAAGGTGTCGGTTTGCATTACCGTACAGATGAAATTATCAAAGATAGTACACAACTGGATATTTATCTCAGCAAAGCGCAAACACAACAAGTCTTGAAAGCTGATGTGTATCAGCATATGTTCTAAACAACGAAAGTATTTAATTTGATGAGATATTTACTGAGATAAATATCAATTATTCGAAATGAAAGGTTGAAGCAATGGTGCAAAAAAATAAAATTTGGGCAAGCTCAATATTGGCAGTTTCTGTTGCATTCACGGCGTGTCAGCCACAACAAGCTGAACCTGAAAAAAAGCCGGATCAAGCCAAAACTGAACAGCCAGATTTGAGTGCAAAACTGATTGGTGATGCGGAAAAATTACAACTGAATTTACCTGAATGTGATGGCGGGGTCTGTCCTGAAATTTCAGTTGAACGCTTAAACAGTAATCAAGCCTTTATTGATGAATTTATTGATGCGGAAATTTTAAAACAGTTGGGAGAGATCCTGTCTGTTTCGCCTTTAGAAGATAAAACGCTGAGCAAAGACGCTCCCGCTGCAAGTGAAGTACCTGCAGCGTCTGAAGCAAAATCTGCTTTGGCAAAGGTTGAAACGCCCAAATTAAAATTGGAAAAAGCCACGCAGCCTTATATGCAAGCATTTTTAAATTTAGATAAAGAGTTGAAATCTTTAAGCGCCAATCAGCAAATCAGTTTGATGATTAAACCTAAAATATTGAATGCTGAAAAACCCTTGGCAACAGTGGTTTTAAATACCAGCTCATATTTAGGTGGGGCGCATGGTTCTTCTGCACAGCAATATTATAACTTCGATTTAAGCACTCAAAAATTGGTACAGCTCAATGACATATTGCTGCCCAATCAACGTACTAAACTTGAAAAGCTGGGCTATGAAGTCTTTAAAACTTGGGTGAAAGATGCCAAGTTGGCGGACAATGTTCAAGAATATGAACAGATTTGGAAATTTAAACTGTCTGATAACTTTTATCTAAGTCAGCAAGGTCTAATTTTGCAATATGCCGAATATGAAATTGGGCCATATGTGGCGGGTTTACCACGTTTGACCATTCCGTATGATCAATTGCAAAGTATCTTGAAAAAGCAATATCTACCAGTAGTTGAAGCTGCTGAAGCCTCAGCCGTAAAAGCAAATTAATTAGTTCAATGACTTACTCACTGTTTGATACGCATACGCATTTTGATGTTCCTGATTTTGACGTTGATCGGGAACAGTTGGCGCATGCTGCCAAACAGGTGGGTGTCGATGCTTTGGTATTGATTGGTTTTGTGCAGTCACGTTTTCACGATTTGCTGCAAACCCAAGAGTTTTTAGCTCGTTTATCCAATGCTCCCAAAAGCTATTTAGCCCCCGGCTTACATCCGTTTTATATTGAGCAACATCGTACAGAACATTTGTTCGATGTGGAACAGCTGCTAAAGCAGCATGATTGTGTCGCTATCGGTGAAATAGGTTTAGATACCTTTTTGAAACAGCATAAACAGCCCGAACTTTTTCAAAAGCAGCAGCAGTATTTTTCCGCACAACTTGAATTAGCACAGCAGTTTGATAAACCCATTTTGCTGCATATTCGCAAATCCCATGCGGAGGTGCTTTCGATGTTGAAAAAGCATCAATTTAAGCTCGGTGGTATCGCACATGCATTTAGTGGTGGTGTTGAAGAAGCGAAGGCATTTACCAAGCTAGGTTTTAAAATTGGTGTAACGGGGCAAATCACCAATCCCAATGCAAAAAAATTACATCAAGTGGTTCAGACTTTAGGGGCGGCACATTTGGTCTTAGAAACCGACTGTCCCGATATGACACCCTTATGTTGTCAGCATTCGACGGAAGGGCGTACTCGTAATACGCCGGTCAATTTGCCCTATGTCTTGCAGGGTTTGGCTCAGAGCTTAAACCGTACTGAATCTGAGATTGCACAGATCTTATGGAGAAATTCATTACAAGCATTGCATTTGGACGTTTAAGCGGCAACAAATATTGACGCTGCTTGATTGAATCAGGTTTTCTCCACATTGTTTATACAATGATGGTTTTCTAAAAAAAGGCGCATTATGCAATTTCTAAAATGCTTTAGACTTGGCATTATGCTGTTAAATTATTTTGAGTGAGTTTCACATGGCACAAGGACTATTGGCTGGCAAACGCTTTTTAATCGCGGGTATTGCAAGTAAGTTATCAATCGCATTTGGTATTGCGCAAGCTTTACATCGCGAAGGTGCAGAACTGGCTTTTACATACCCAAATGAAAAATTAAAAAAACGTGTAGATGATTTTGCTGAACAATTTGGTTCAACTTTAGTTTTCCCATGTGATGTCGCAGTGGACGCTGAAATTGATACCGCTTTTGCTGAACTTGCTAAACATTGGGATGGTCTAGATGGTGTTGTGCATTCAATTGGTTTTGCACCGGCACATACTTTAGATGGCGATTTCACTGATATTACCGACCGTGAAGGTTTTAAAATTGCTCACGACATCAGCGCATATAGCTTTATTGCGATGGCTCGTGCGGCAAAACCTTTATTGGCTGCACGTCAAGGTTGCTTATTGACGCTGACTTACCAAGGTTCTGAACGCGTAATGCCAAACTATAATGTTATGGGTATGGCAAAAGCGTCACTAGAAGCAGGCGTACGTTATTTGGCAACAAGTCTTGGTGCTGAAGGTATTCGTGTAAATGCGATTTCAGCAGGTCCGATTCGTACCTTAGCGGCTTCAGGGATTAAATCTTTCCGTAAAATGTTAGACCTAAATGAAAAAGTCGCACCGCTTAAACGCAATGTCACCATTGAAGATGTAGGTAATGCAGCATTGTTCCTTTGCTCGCCTTGGGCAAATGGTATTACAGGTGAAATTTTGTATGTTGATGCTGGCTTTAATACTGTAGGTATGAGCGCTGATCTAATGGCAGATGCTGAGTAATTTGCTCCTCCCTTTTTAAAAGGGAGGGGGGGAGGGATTTTGTTAAGTAGAAGTAAATCCCCCTCATTCCCCCTTTTAGTAAAGGGGGAAGCTAAAAGGTAATAAAAAAGACCGCTAAAAGCGGTCTTTTTTAGATTTAAAGATAAGCGATTAAGCTTGGCCTTCAGCAGCAGTTTGCGCACGTTGCAAATTCGCTTCGAATTCAGCATCGAAGTTAATTGGTGTAAGCAATAATTGTGGGAAGCTGCCTTTAGTCACCATATCGTTCACTGCTTCACGTAGGAATGGGAACAAGATATTTGGGCAGTAAGCACCAAGAATGTACGGAAGACGTTCTTCTTCAACGCTATCGATCAGGAAGATACCTGCTTGAGTAACGTCAACGATAAATGCAGTGTCACCCGCATTGTTTGCTTGAACGACAACTTTGAGTGAAACTTCGAAGTGTGTTGGATCAACTTTTTCTGCAGAAGAAGAAAGGTTGATATTTAGTTCAGGCTGCCATTCTTTAGTAAATACTTGAGCCCCAGGTACTTCGAAAGAAATATCTTTAGTATAAATACGCTCTAATGCCAATTGTGGTTGAGCTTGTTGTTCTTCACTCATTGTTTATTCCTTAATATGAGGTGACGATTTATGTTTAAAATTAAGATAGCATGCCGTCGAGTTTGCCTTCACGCTCTAAAGCATAAAGTTGGTCAAAACCGCCAATAAACTGATCATTAATAAAAATTTGAGGAACGGTACGGTGGTTGGTGCGTTGCATCAATTCAACACGTACTTCAGGCGCTTCATTGGATAAATTAATTTCTTTATAAGCCACGCCTTTACGCTCTAGGAGCTGTTTTGCACGAATGCAGTAAGGACATACAGTTGTTGAATAAATCGTAACTTCAGCCATGTTAATCTCCTAAGAAGCGCTTATTTGCTTTTAACTAAAGGTAAGCCTTGAGCTTTCCAGTTGCTAATGCCGCCGTCTAAACGGTATGCATCTGCATGACCGACTTGTTGCAATGCAGAACCTGCCACTTGACCAAGGTTACATACAAAAACCAACGGGCGATCAGAAGTTTTTAACTCTTCAATGTGTTTTGTAATTTGGCTATATGGAATATTACGGCTACCGCTAATATGACCTTCGCGGAAGTCTTTCGCATCACGTAAGTCAATCAATTGAGCATTTTTAGCTTTAACTAAAATCCCTAAAGATTGAGGTGAAATTTTGCGACCATTACGCTGGCCTTCAAGAATAAAGAACAGCACGACCAATACAGCCAGCGTTCCAAATAAGAAGGGGTGATTCCCCATAAATTCGAACCAACGTTCCACAATTCACCTAACTACAATTTTAAATTGCCAAGAGTATAGCCCATAAATATGGTGATCAAAATCACCCCTTCAAGGGCATGAACAGAATAAAAATTAATTTTTTTGCTGCGCTTCCGTGATTTCGTCGATCAGACGTAAATAACTGTCTAATCGGCGCGGCAAAATTTCGCCATTTTGAGCCGCCATTCTAAGCGCACATTGCTTTTCATGTTTATGCGTACAGTTACGAAACTGACAATAACCCAAATGTGACTCGATCTCAGGGAAACCTTGCTGAACTTTTTCCAATTCTAGGTGCCATAAACCAAATTCACGGATTCCAGGTGAATCAATCAATGCAGAACCTTCACCAAACGCAATTAAGCGCGTAGAGGTGGTGGTGTGCTGACCGAGCGCGGAGTTTTCCGAAATAATATTGGTTTTTTGCGCAGCATCCGGAACAATGGCATTAATTAAAGTACTTTTACCAACCCCAGACTGACCTACAAATGCGACAGTTTCACCAGAAAGTCGAGCAGAAAGTGCGCTTAAGTCACCATCAGATTGGGTTTGCATAACCTCATAGCCCAAGTCACGATATTCTTGTAATAGCGTTAAGATCGGATCATTGTCTTTAAGCAAATCGGATTTATTTAAGACCAATAAAGCTGGAATATCGGCATCTGCACAGGCCACCAAATAGCGGTCAATCAGGCCTGGCGCTGGCTCAGGAAGTGGTGCAAATACAATCACAATCAGGCTGACATTGGCTGCGACAGGTTTCACTTTGTGATAACGGTCAGGGCGTGTCAGTAAAGATTGGCGTGGATGAATCGCGGTAATAATCCCCAAACCTGTGATCGGGTCAGCTTGCCATTTGACACGGTCACCCGTCACCAATAATTCGAGATTGGTACGGGTATGGCAGCGCCAAACACTGCCTAATTCGATGGGTTTCCAATGTGGTTCAGGTTCACCAGCTTGCACAATAGGTTTTTCAGGATGTTGGTCGGGTGTAGACAGCGCTTGAACTTCAAGTTGACGACCATAATGTTGGACGACCAAGCCTTCCAAATCTGCAGAAGTATCGATTTCTTCCTGACGAGATTTATGTTGCTTCTGAATGCGACGTTGCTGCTGTTCAGTCAGTCGGCGCTTACGAATTAAAGCCATTCATATCCTAAAAAACCATGAAAACTAGATGGCAAAAATAGCATGAAAGCAGGGTCTATTTACAGCGCAAGCCCAATAAATTTGCTACTATGTTCATTTTTACAGCCTAATAAGATTGCACATTTATGAGCAGCACACCTGATACACGCCTGATTTGGATTGACCTTGAAATGACAGGTCTAGATACAGATAACGACCAGATTATTGAAGTTGCAACAATTGTGACGGATGATAATTTAAATATTCTGGCGGAAGGGCCTGTGCTTGCGGTACATCAGTCTGACCGTGTGCTCAATGCGATGGATGAATGGAATACTCGCCAACATGGTCAATCAGGCCTAATCGAACGTGTACGTCGTAGTAAATTGACAGCACAAGATGCTGAACAGCAAACTTTAGAATTTTTGAAAAAATGGGTGAATCCAAAATCATCACCAATGTGTGGTAACTCAATTTGCCAAGATCGTCGTTTCTTACATCGTTTAATGCCTGAAATGGAACAATACTTCCACTACCGTAATCTTGATGTATCATCAGTGAAAGAATTGGCGAAACGCTGGCGCCCAGAGATCATGGGTGGCTTGAAAAAGAATGCCTCGCATTTGGCGATGGATGATATCCGTGACTCCATTGCAGAGCTTAAATACTACCGTGAATATTTCTTTATTATGAATAAAGACTAAGGTTGTAAGATTGAAAAAGAGGCGAAAGCCTCTTTTTTTAGCGCTACTTTCTCAACTTTTCTGCATTGAGTTTTTTGAGGTTTAATGCCTCGAAAACTACCCATAAACACAACATAATTATAAATTGTTGTTCACTTTCATAGTGTGCAAAAGCCACCAATGCGAACAGAGTGAGAAATAGAATTCGGATGATATTGCTTAGATTCAAATTTTTCTTTTGATATATCACGATCAGTGTGGCGTAGGCCAAAATAAGTAGGGTATTCAGACACAATAAAATAGAAAAAAACATGGCGATCCTACATAGGCGGATAACAATATTATTTGAGTTTTAGTATAAATTTTAATCGAAATTATTGTGCTTATTTTCATTTGTTGGATCAAGCCATCTGTGTGATAGAAATATTACCGCAGTCAAAATGAAGGAGTTTTGTTAGAATGGCGCTTCTGTTTCCTGCTTTTGTACTTTTATGACTGAACTGCTCCAAGATGATGAATATGACCGCCGTTTTGCTGGCGTAGCCAAAATATATAGTGATGAAAGTTTTCATCATTATGAAAAAAGTCATGTCATGGTGATCGGGATCGGTGGTGTAGGCTCATGGGCGGTAGAAGCTTTAGCACGTACAGGTATTGGTGAGCTAACCTTGGTCGATATGGATGTGGTTGCTGCATCGAATATCAATCGACAATTGCCTGCCATGAGCACGACACTGGGACATGAAAAAATTGAAGTGATGGCAGAGCGCTGCCGTGCGATTAATCCCCGAATCAAAATAAATTTGATTGATGATTATCTTACGCCTGAAAATGTCAAAGAAATTTTGGCAGGTGCTCCTGACCTAATTTTAGATTGCATTGATGATGTGAAGGCAAAATTTGCCTTAATGCTACATTGCCGTTTTAATAAAATTCCGTTGATCGTTTCGGGTGGAGCAGGGGGTAAACTTGATCCGCTGAAAATCCGAGTCGCAGATTTATCAAGAACAGAGCAAGACCCGATGTTAGCTAAATTGCGCACACAATTACGCGGCAAAGGCATTTGTAAAAAGCCGAAAGAAAAGTTTGGGATTACCTGTGTTTATTCGATTGATAATCCATTTTCCAGTGCTGATGTTTGTCCAAGTGCGGGCTTACGTTGTGGTGGATATGGTTCAGCAGTAGTGGTGACGTCCAGCTTTGCGATGGTGGCTGTGTCAGAGGTGCTCAAAAAACTTGATGCAAAACGAGCAAAAGCATGACAGTTATCTCATTTTGAAAAAAATAAAGCACCGAATTCGGTGCTTTTTTTGTATATAGAATTAAAATCAGACACAATGTTGGAATAATTAAAATATTGATTTTTTTGGGGCGAGTATGTGGTTTTTACTGATACTAATTTTGGGGATGGGAGTACTTGCGTTTTGGATGTGGAAAAGACCCGATCCAGTAAAACGTGATCAGGCTAAAGCGGTTGGGCATGACTTGTGGATAGACCAATTAGATGCACAGCTGAAATTTGCAGAACGTTTAATGCTTGATGCACCAACCGACTATGCGCGTGCCTATGAGTTGTATCAAAATTTGGCCAAACAGCATGAAATTCCACAGGCCTATGTCGCTATGGGGCAGATGCATTTACAAGGTTTAGGCCGAGAAGTCAGTGTGGAAAATGCGCTGGCTTTATTGGAAAAAGCCAATAGTTTAGGCAGTGATGATGCTGCATATGTGTTGGGGCAAGTTGAAGAAGGTATCTATGGCGGTGTGCCCAATCTTGAAAAAGCACAATATTGGTATCGACATGCGATTTCACGCGGTCATTTGGATGCACAATATCGACTCGCTGAACTAAACCCAGAAGATCAGACACATGCCGAGCAGCAACATTTAGATTTGTTGCAAAAAAATGCGGACAATGGACATGCCAATTCACAGTATCAATTGGCACAGTTCTATTTAAACCAAGCCACGCCAAATATTACTTTGGGAGTGGAATATTTACTGAAAGCTGGCCAACAAGACCATATGGCGGCTATTCAGCAATTGCAGCAATTCTATGCACAAGGAAAGTATCTTGAGCAAAATGATGAAAAGTCATTGCAATATTTAAAGCGAGGATTGCTACTCGGGCACCAGCAGCAGTTGTATGAATATTATCAAGCGGTGTTGATGGGTAAAATCGACGTCGATCAGCGTCAGCGGGTTTATCATGATCTTTTGCAGCAGGCCAAAGAGCACAAAGTTGCAGCAGCCAGCCGATTATTAGGCATTGCACATTTTCATGGTTGGTATTTGGAGAAGCAGGAAACTTTAGGTTTTCGCTTTCTGACCGAAGCTGCTCAACTTAAAGATGCTGAAGCGATTAGTCTTATTGCCGCACTGTATTTTGAAAAGTATTTGGTTAGTGATGATCCGCAAAAAGCATTTGAGTTATATCAAACAGCGTATCAATTCAAACCCTTATTCATTAACCAAGTCGGTTTGGCCCTATGCTGTCTACACGGCGTCGGTGTTGAGCGAAATATC
Organism: Acinetobacter sp. YH12098; assembly: GCF_013419235.1. Classification (NCBI taxonomy): domain Bacteria; kingdom Pseudomonadati; phylum Pseudomonadota; class Gammaproteobacteria; order Moraxellales; family Moraxellaceae; genus Acinetobacter; species Acinetobacter sp. YH12098. Next base: position 13,709 of record NZ_VPAO01000040.1, on the reverse strand, counting down.
AAGCAAGCGCAGCAACTTTTAGTTGAAGCGGCAAGACACTTAAATGATATGTCCATTACGTGTGTCGCCGATCAAAACTATGTGATTGGACGGTTTTATGCATTGCCAGAATATCCTTTAGCACATCGTGATCAGTGTCTGAGTTATCTGGAAAAAGCCGCAGAACAAGGTTCGCAGGATGCTGCTTGGTATCTCTACCGTTTAGCCGTGGACAATATCTTGCCTGATCTACAATTTGATGATGCTCAAACACAGCGGGCATTGTTGAAAGCGGCAAAATTAGGTCATTCTGATGCACTCACGCAACTGGGTGTGGTTAATTTAAAAGGACAATGGGGAACACAAGACTTCCAACAAGCATTGCAGTATTTCTCGCAAGGGGCAGCATTGGGAAATGTGACTGCCTTGTACCAGCTTGGTGAAATGTCAGAACATGGTTTGGGTGTGCAGCAAGATTTATCCCAAGCGCATAGCTATTATGTACAAGCGGCTCAGGGGATGAATGCTGCGGCATTAACGCGATTGGGTTATTTCTATATTCATGGCATGGGCGTAGAGCGTGATCTTAAAATTGCACAGCAATATTTGGAAAAAGCGGCCTTGCAAGGCTATGTCGAAGCACAAGAACAATTGGAGAATATTCACGCATTTTTAAATACTAATTAATCGTGATGCAAGGCAGTAAGGTGGTATGAAGAGACCTGAAGTTTAGTTTGATGGTCTCTACATTTTTTTAATGCAGAAATAAATAGAGTAAAAATAACATAAAGAATTGATGTAGAAATTTGAATTTTTACTTACATAAAACCCAAAAAAGCAGGCAGATTATGCCTAGAAAAATATGAGTTTTTTTGATTAAATACCCCGCATATTTTATAAAAATCTGATTTTAGATAATAACGATGCTGAACAATATATATTCTGCACTTGAGAAATTGGGCATTAGTCCACAAAAACGTGCCTTGCATATTCAATTTTCCAATACCACGCTGAATGAACAAGTATTCTTGCAACGTATTGATGGGGAACATGCCTTAAGTGAAGGTTTGAATGTTCAGCTCATCTGTCTCTCAACTTCTGCCACGCTCGAACTGAAACAATTTATTGGTACGCAAGTCGCAATCGATCAGGTAACCGATGCGGGTCAACTTTTTCGTATTACCGGGATCATTACAGAAGCATTTCAAGGCCAAAGTGATGGTGCATTAACGCTATATAAGTTGACCTTAGAAGATGCAACGGCATTGTGGCATAAGCGTCGTAATAGCCGTGTGTTTATGAATAAATCGGTCAAAGATGTGGTCGAGATTATTTTTAAGGAATGGCAAAAAAAGAGCCCACTTTTTGCAGCGAGCTTAAGTTTGGACTTAAGTGGCTTAAAAAAAGAGTATGACGTTCGACCATTCATGATGCAAAGTAATGAAACCGACTATGATTTTATTACCCGCTTATTACGCAGTGAAGGCATTCATTGGTTGGTTGATGAAGCTCAATCTTTTGTAACATCGTCTGCGGCACCCATCGCAGCCCAAAAGCTACGTTTGATTGATGATAATAGTCAATATCAAGCTTTGGAGCGACGTAATATCCGTTTTCATCGCAGTAGTGCGACTGAAAAAAATGACAGTATGACCAGTTTTATCGGTCAGCGCAGTCTGCAGCCGACGTCGGTACATGTGCAGCGGTGGCAGGCGGATGTGCTTGAACAGGACGAGGGGGGTGGTGCAGTACAAAGCAAGCACCTACATAGTCAAAATCAAGATAATGCGAGCTTAAGCTTAGAGCAGGCATGGCATGTGAGCCCTGCATGGACGCAAGATCTGAATGGTGAAGATGCTGCAACTGCCTCTAATAGTGCTCAAGTTGAACGTCTCAATCAAAATTTTAGTGATTATTATGCGGCTCAAGCCAAACAATTTATTGCTAAAAGTACCGTGCGTGATACACAAGTTGGTTACTGGTTCAAATTGGATGAGCATCCAGAGATTGACCAGCATCGTGGGGCCGATCAAGAGTTTTTGATTTTATCCAAGTCTTTTTATAACCAAAATAATTTACCTAAAGACTTAACTGATCAAGTCACCCAGCTGATTCATCAGAGTCAGTGGCAAGTCAAACAAAGCGAGGCGGATGAACGCCAAGCCAATACCTTGGCTTTACAACGTCGAAATATAACGACCGTCCCTGAATTTAATCCACTTACACATCGACCAGTAACACATCCCCAACGTGCCAAAGTTGTGGGGCCTGCCGGTGAAGAAATCCATGTTGATGAATGGGGGCGGATAAAAGTTCGTTTTCTGTTTACCCGTTCTGATGATCATGGCCATGATGGCGGTGCAGGTGCGAATAATAACGACACAGACTCGGCTTGGGTTGATGTGTTGACCCCGTGGGCCGGCGAAGGTTATGGCGCACGCTTCTTACCTCGAATTGGTGAAATAGTCGTCGTTGATTTCTTTGATGGCAACATTGACCGACCTTTTGTTGTGGGGCGTATTCATGAAGCGCAGCGTAGTCCCACTAAATTTGACAATAAAGGACAATTACCCGATACCAAAAAACTCGCGGGAATTCGCTCGAAAGAAGTGGCGGGAGAGGGTTTTGGTCAATTACGCTTTGATGACACCACGGGGCAAATTAGTACCCAGCTGCAAAGTAGTCATGGTGCGAGCCAACTGAACCTCGGTAAGCTCAGTCATCCAAAAGATAAAGCAGAAAGTGAAGATCGGGGTGAAGGTTTTGAGCTGCGGACCGATCAATGGGGAGCGGTTCGGGCTGGACAAGGTTTATTGGTGTCGACTTATAAACAGGAAAAGGCCAATGGTGAACATTTAGATGCAGAGATTGCAAGAACACAGCTGGAGACGAGTCATAGTAATAGTAAGTCTTTAAGTGATATTGCAAAACAACAAAAAACAGATGAAATTGAATCTGTTGAACAGCTAAAAGCTTTTGCCAGTGAAATAGAAAAAGATATCGCTAAATTTAAAAAAGCCATTCTTTTACTTAACTCAGTGGATGGTATTGCACTGAGTACACCAGAGGATATTCATTTATCTGCAACAGGCATGATCAACCAAATTGCCGGTGATAGCATTAACCTGAGTACGCAAAAAAATATTGTGGGACAAGCTTTAGGTAAGGTTAGCTTATTTGCAGCTCAAGGTGGTATTAAAGCAATAGCAGCGCAAAGTAAAGTCGAAATTCAGGCACAGTCTGATGCTTTGGATATTTTGGCAAAAAAAGGAATTACGATTTCTTCTACTGAGGACAAAATAGAGATTAGCAGTCCTAAAGAGATTGTGATCACAGGAGCTTCTTCCCAAATTACTTTAAATGGCTCGGGAATTTTTGCTAAGACAGGCGGTAAATTTGAAGTAAATGCAGGGCAGCATCTATTTAAACCAGCATCGAGTGCTAGCAAGTCTGCACAACTTCCTGCTTCTAATCCGATGAAAGGGGCCTTAGAACTGCTTAAGAGCTATGGTGGTCAAGATTTCTTTAGCGGAACTGGATTTAAAGTGATTGATGCTTTGGGCAAGCAAGTTACAGGAAAATTAGACGGCAATGGCTTTGCTCAAGTAACGGGTATTGCACCAGGACCGGCTAAAGTTGAGTTTGACAAAGATCCTCGAAGTGCTTGGGATTCAGCGAGTCATTTTAAGCGTGACTATCAATGGGCAGAAAACGTTGTACCGGGAGCTTCAGACTTGATTCAGAATGCACTCGGGTCGTTGGGGCAAAATTTAACTTCACAGCTTAAAGATAACTTATTCAATTTAAATGCAGATTCTTTAAAAAATATAGGAAAAAATGCATTAAAAGATGTTGGTGGACAAGCGTTAAATCAATTTAAAGACCAAGTCACCAACTCTGCACTATCTGCAATTTCATCGAAACTCAACTTGGGGCTTTCTGCTTCACAAATGGCAAGTTTGGGTCAGGGGGCACAAGGCTTATCCAGCGTATTAGGTGGAAGTGGAATGAGTAACGGCATCGTTTCTGGGTCAACTGCTGCCGCAGTTCAGAACTCTCAAGCAACTATTGATAAGGATATTGTGGGTCGTAAAATTTCTTATTCTACACGTGCATTGACCTACACAGAAACGATTCGAGAAGGTGCGGTAACACCCATGAATGTAGCAGCTGCACCCGTGGCAGTGCCTAAAGTTACTGAAATAAAAGTAGCAGAAGTTGCACCTGCACCAGTGATACCTGTCCTTGCCAGTGACGATGATTGGGTAGATAGGAAGCAATATTCAAGCCCTTATCTCACTTATAGCGAAACTACACGACCGAAAAAGAACAATGGTTAGCATTTGCTAAAGCTAGCGTCAAACACAGTTTTAAATATTTAGAATTTGAGTAATAGGTTTTTACATGACAACTGATCAAAATGTTCAAAAAGAACAACAGACAATAAATAAGCCAGCCGTAGAACTGGCAATTTTTAATTTAGAAAGTGTGACGCATACTGAAGATCATAAATTTATAGCCCATCAAATTCAGGATTATTTAAAAGCGTGTGGTAATACAAGTTTAGAGCAGTTAAAAGCCAAAGCAAATGTCCCTACTGTAGCCAATATTTTTGCACTTTCAGGTGCAGTGTTGGACTTACTATTATTTGCTACCGAGCAAGAACAGGGTGATGCTGCTGTGCAAAAATCTGCTTTGCTGAGCATGAACCTGATTGGCTTATATTTAGAGCCAAAAGCTGAAGCGCATGTACGTATGGCATTACGTCCTTTGTTGGGGCTAATGGCTGAAAAGCTCTATCCAGAAAATGGCAAAATTCAAGAGGCCGATCTTCGCCGTATGTCTTTGCATCTGAATGCACAGATTGCAGGGGATTTAGAAAAGTTTCTGACTGAAACACAGGCCAAACTTCCCGCATTATTAAGTGGCGCAACAACTTTAGGCACGTCTATTCTAAATACTTTTGCAGCGCCGATTCAGTCAGGACTGGTTTCACCCACTATTAGTTTTGGTGCAACTGCGGAAAAGCGTGATCCGACAGAACAATTTAGCAATTGGGCAAAACCGCTGATTGATTTAAGTAAAACTAGCGCACTTGCCAATATGCTGCCTAAAATAAGGAAAGAACAAACAGGCACGCTGCTACAAACTCAAGCAACTCAGGCATTGAGTTCATTTCCAAATGAAATTCAACGTCAAGCTAACGCAGGTCTAAAATACAGTTTGGCATGGCTAATTCAAGAAACCTTAAAAGCCATTAAAACGCAAGGTAACAAAGCCAATGCCAGTGTGCCGATTAATCAAACTGGGGAACATGAGCAGCACACCACAGGGGATACTTTAGAGTTTGTGACGCTGCAGGCCGATGCACTGAATAATCCGCCTTGCCAAGGGGCTGACTCGCAGTCTAAGCACAGTATCAGCTATTCTATCGGTGCTGAACGGGTCAATCATACCGATTTTTATTTACCTAAAGTGGGTTTCAGCTTTAGCCGTCAATATAACTCGCAAATGCATGAGTTTGACCAAAGCCTCATGGGTGCGCGTTGGATGATGCCTTTTTCGAATGTCATTTGCCAAAATAAAAATGGCTACTTATTTATAGACAGCAATGGCCGCAAGCATCAGCTGCCTGCATCAATTGTGTATGAGGCTTATACGGTGCCTTATGAAGGCTTTAGTATAGAACCATTAGAAAATGAAGACTTGCTGCTGAATTTTGGTTCAGCGTGGAGTTTTCATTTCCATAGCTTTAATGGCGGAAAACACTATCAGTTGATTCAGCAATTTAATGAAGAAACAGATGAAAAAGTTGCTTTAAGTTATATTTTGTTTGAGCAGCAGGCTTATCTACAAGGCATTGATTTTCAATTGAAACGAGGCAAGCATCAGCTCAAGTTTGCCTTTAATGATCAAGTAAAAGTTATCGCTGCTTTTGTGGATGAACAGGCAGAGCCAGTTTCACGCTATGAATATGATACGCAAGGTAATTTAATTCAGGCAGTGGATCAAAATGGCCATGTACGCAGCTATGAATATAATGATGCGCATCAGCTGACCCGTTATACCGACCGTACTGGTCGTGGGCAAAATATCCGTTATGAATCAAAAGAGGCGAATGCCAAAGCCATCGCAGAATGGGCAGATGATGGTAGTTTTAAAACACGTTTGGAGTGGCACCCGAGACTGCGCCAAGTTGCTGTGTACGATGCTTATGATGTGCCAACCTATTACTACTTTGATTTAGATGGTTTTACCTATCGCACACGCTTAGCCGATGGCCGTGAAAAATGGCTATCGCGTGACAGTCAAAAACGTATTACCCGTCAAATTGATTTTGCAGGCCTAGAAACCGAACAAGTTTATAACGAGCAAGATCAGTTGGTTAAAATCGTACAGCCGAATGGAGGCATCATCCGTTTTGCCTATGATGAAGCAGGAAATTTGACGGAAACTAAAGATCCAGAAGGTCATATTTGGAAAAAAGAATACGATGCAGACGGTAATGTAACGAAGGAAATTAATCCTTTAGGTTATAGCACGCAATATAAATACAACAACGATAATCAAGTTGTAGAAATCATTGATGCCAAAGGCGGCTCTAAAAAAATTCAATACAATGATTTGGGGCAAATGACCGCATATAGCGATTGTTCAGGTAAAGAAAGCGCATGGGAATACGATGAAGAAGGCGCACTGACGGCCCAGCAGTCTGCTGCTGCGCAGCAAATCAAATATATCTACAGCTCAGAAGGTAAAGACAAAGGTCAGCTTAGAGCAATTGTCTATCCTGATGGTTTAAAGGAACAATTTGAGCATGATGAAGAAGGGCGCTTGCTGAAGCATACGGATACCAAAGGTTTAAGCACGCAGTACCGTTATAATGCTGCGGGTTTGCTCGAACAGCGTATAGATGCGAACCGTCATCAAATTGGCTACCAATGGGATCAGCTAGGCCGTATTCAAAAGCTGATCAATCAAAACCATGCAGAATATTTATTTGAATATAACCGTTATGGTCAATTGACACGTGAACAGGCCTTCGACGGCGAAGAAAAATATTATAGCTACAATGAAAACGGTCAGCTGTTCCAAATCCGTCAGCCGAATGTGTTTACTCAATTTGCATATTTTGCTGATGGTGCAATCGCTTCAAAAACTTATACCCATGCACAAACTCGTGTAAGTCAAACAGAAGAATTTGAATACAACCTGAATCATCAGTTGAGTAAGGCGACGAATAAAGACAGTCAAATCGATTTTTATCGCAACGCGCTTGGCCAATTGGTCCGTGAGCATCAGTATTATAAAGTGCCGCATTTAACTCCGCTGACGGCTGTGCTGCGTTATGAATATGATGTGCTGGGAAATTTAACTCAAACGATTCGCCCTGATGGACAGGTTCAAAGCAATTTGAGTTATGGTTCAGGGCATATTTATGGCATTGCGTTAAATAAAAAAGACATGGTGGCATTTCAGCGCGATGATTTACACCGTGAAACTGCGCGGATGCTCGCCAATGGATTGGTTCAAACCAAAAATTATAATGATGTGGGTTTACTCAGTTCGCAGCTGATTCAGCCAGAGCAAGAGACTTTAGGGCGAGTACAGCATCAGGCGGAACGGCAGTATCATTATGATCAAAATTATCTACTCACGCAGGTGGACGACAGCCGTTTAGGCAAGCTGAATTATCAATATGATGCGGTTGGCCGTTTGATACAGAGTCAAAGTGTGCATAAAACGGAAAGCTTTACTTTTGACCCTGCGGGGAATTTAATTGACCCGATTGCCACGCAGGCGTCTCAAGTGAAAAGTAATTTGATCGCTCAATATCAGGGTAAAAACTATAAATACGATGCGCAAGGCAATGTGATTGAAAGCAGCCATGCAGGTAAAACATTAAAACTGACGTGGGATAACCTGAACCGTTTGATCCAAAGTGAGCTTAATGGTCAGGCGACTGAATATGGTTATGATGTATTTGGAAGGCGTTTATACAAGAAAAATCAAAATGCGCAAACCCTGACCTTATTCGGCTGGGACGGTGACCTGATGATTTGGGAGTCACAGCAATCTAATGACGTTGAAGAAAACTACACTAAGCATTATGTCTATGAACCGCAGAGTTTTGTACCGCTGCTGCAAACGGGCTATACAGGTTTTATCAAGCTTCTAGAAACCCCAGATTACACTCAATTTCAGCATGAAGATTATTCGGTTTATAAAGATCCGCTATGGAAAACGGAAACACGAAAAAATAAAGCTGAATTGGAACGAGTGCTTTTTTATCACTGTGACCAAGTTGGCACACCACAAACATTAACTAATGAATTAGGTGAGTGTATTTGGGAAATTAAGCAGAATGTATGGGGTGACGCTTTAGAAATAAAGGCTTCTCATAATTTACTTGAGCAAACCAATATTCGTTTCCAAGGGCAATATTACGATAGTGAAACTGGCTTACATTATAACCGTTACCGTTATTATGAGCCGCATAGTGCGAGATATGTAAGTAAAGATCCGATTGGACTAGCTGGCGGACTTAATAATTTAGCTTATGTAAGTGATCCGAATCAGTGGGTAGATGCGTTGGGGTTGGCGAAAGTATTTATTCATCCCGATGGGACATATTCCGATAGGTATGTGCCTGGAAGTAAAGGTTTAAATTCTGAAGCTCAGGAATACATTGCCAAACTTAACCAACGTTCAAGTACACAAGCTACATCTAAAAATAAATCATCATCTTATAAATCATCAGATTATAGTAATAAAGCTAGTCAGGATTATCGTAATGCTATACAACAAAATAAAGCAGCATTTGAAACTTTGGATCGTGGAAGTAAACAACTGGAAAAGATATCAAAGGGTACAAATAAAATTAATAGTAATCAACAACCTGATTTTAAAGGCTATAATTTTCTGGAAAAAACCCAGAAGTGGGTTGGTGAAAAAAGGGATCAAATACAAAAAGGTCATGAAAACTTTGGAAAGTATAGTCCAACTGGTATAGCTAGAGATAGAGAGTTAGATCATATTGATAGAGTTGCAAAATGTATATTAGAAAATAAATGTACCTTAGACTATGCAGTTTGTTCAGGTGGAATGGGGCCATTATCTACAGGAGCTGTAGTTAACTTACATGATGGTAGCGTGTATTTAACAGGAAGCGTTAGTGGAACATCTATTCCAAATGAAGTTACTAAAATGCTAAATACGAAAAACTTGTCGCCATTTCAATTGGCAAAGGGAATTTCTCAAAGTGTGGCAGCTAAAGGTGGGAGCTGTAGTTTTGGCACTATTACTAATAAATCCCAAGCAGATAGAGCGGATATAGCAGAATTTGTTAACAGATGGTTACCTGGTAAGAGTGTTACTACATCTGTTGGATTTTTTGGTGTTGTTGGTGGTGTGACTGTTCCACATACTCAAAAATGGTTTGACCCAAATGCCCAAATTGGAATTGAGGTGGGTGGCGGTAGCCCAAGAATTGATATGTCGGAAGGTGTAACTTCAAGTCAGCGTATTTATCAAATTGAATTTTTAAATAAGGCTAATAGAAAATGATTTTTTCAAAACTAAGTTTATTATTAATGAGTATTTTTATATTAGTATCTTGTACAAATACAAAAGTTACTAAAGAAGGGGAGTACTTTAAAACAATTACTTATAAATTCTTTAAAGATTTTGAACCCAATGAAGAGGTCTTAATAGATAAAATTGATAATAAATATTCAGTGACTCAAATAAATAAGTCTGATCTTTCCTTAAGTGATTTTAAACAGATTGATAATAAATTAAAAAAAGATGGGTGGAGAATAATATCAGCTAAAGATAAATTTTTTGAATATTGTTTTGGTGAGAAAATTTATTTGGGTGCACTATTTCCAGAAAAAGAAAAATATAGAAATTTTGCAGGTAATGAAGTTTTACCATTTAATCAAAAAAAATGGCTAGTCATTATGTCGTATAGTGAAGGAAAAGTAAATTATTGCCGCAATGATGAATTGGAAAATATAGAGTTGGAGGATTTATGATAACTTATTTATAATTTTTTTAATAGGTTTATTTGACTTTATTAATTACATAAAAATTTTAAAGATAGGTTATCCATGACTTAATCTTATTCAAGTATTAACTTGGTTATGAGGTCGGTCTAATTCTGTGTATTTGTTTAACATGGCTATAAGTGTATGGATTTCATTAGGATGACTGAGAAAGAAATTTTTAGCTAATTTGTTGCTTAATATTTTGATATAAATAAAATCTTAATATATTTCTAGAATGGTATGTAAAAAGAAAAAGCCTCTCTAGGCTTTTTTAATATGAATTAAGGTAATTGTGGAAAAAGTACTACACTTAATCCCTGCACCAACGTTACATAATCATTGTATTAGCTTTTTATTTGTTGATTTAAAATTGAAGCATAAAAATCGTGTATTAAGTCTGTAAACCACAGAGTTTCGTACCGTTACTGCAGACAGGTTATACCGGTTTTATCAAGCTTTTAAAAATCCCTTACTATGCTCAATTTCAGCATGAAGAATATCGTTTTATAATGATCCCATATGGAAAAGGGAAACACGAAAAAATAAAGCTGAATTGGAACGGGTGCTTTTTTATCACTGTGACCAAGTTGGTACACCACAAACATTAACTAATGAATTAGGTGAGTGTATTTGGGAAATTAAGCAGAATGTATGGGGTGACGCTTTAGAAATAAAGGCTTCTCATAATTTACTTGAGCAAAGCAATCTTCGCTTCCAAGGGCAATATTATGACGGAGAGACAGGATTACATTATAACCGTTACCGTTATTATGAGCCTAAGAAATTTTAAAGCACTGCTTTAAAATTACGCAAGGCAAGGTATGTGAGTAATGATCCGATTGGGTTGCTAGAAGGCTTACATAATACTAAATATGTAAGTGATCCTAATCAGTGGGTAGATCCGATGGGGTTGATGGGTGGGAAAGATAATGGATTATTTTGGTTAACTGATTCTGCCAGCGAGGAAAGCAACAATCAAATTAAGAATATGGTGCAACAATCTAGAAATAATCCAAATAATAAAACCCAACTAGAATTAATACAAAGTGATGCGGAAAAAGGGAGGGTTTTAAGAGCAAATACGCCTGCTGTAAGTCCTACAGAAAGTCAAAGAAATGATTTTCCTGTAATCAATAATAGTAGAGGTAGCAGTAACGGTGGAGTATTAGCAAAATTACTTCCAAATACTATGTCACCTTTGGCTAAAGATCCGCAACTCGCTCAGGATTTAAAGGCTCAAGGTGCTATGAGAAATAATAACCTAGGAGCTGTAGCCGTAGCGGGTTATGCCCCTTATGCTATTGTAGGTGGAAAAGAGGCAGCACCAGTGGTTTTAAAAGTAGGTCGAGAAGGAATAAAAAGTATACCGAGTTTATCGAAAACGGCTTTACAAAATGCGAAAAATATATCGGCAACGCCAGTGGGACAGGCTGTGGTAAAAACAACTGGTGGTAGTGTACTGGTGGATAGTAGTTTACAAGCAAAAGATATGTATAAATGTAAATGTTTACAATGGGATGGATCTAGATCTTTAGTTGCCGTAGGTACGGGAGCTGCTTTTGGAGCTTGGGGGGGGGGGGCGATGGCACAAACAGCTAAAGTTCCATTTGTTGGTACAACGGGTGTGCCTACAGCCATTGCTGGAAAAAATACTGGTGGATTAGTAATTTGGGCAAATCAATTTGCATTACAACAAACATCATCTAGAGCAATTAATAGTAGCACCTCTGATGATAAGAAGCAGGATAAATAAAATGTTAACAATTCTAGTTGAAGTAATTTTATCATTTTTTATATCCAATTATGAATCTGAAAATTATCCTTATCTAGCAGGTTTCATAAAGGGAATAGTTTTAGGTATATCAGCTTTCCTCTTGGGGATGTTGATTGATGTTATTAATGATAAAATTATGGAAACACATTTGATAATATTATATTTCATTACTTGCATTGGTATAGGAATAATAGGAGGGCTATTTTTTATGTTTTTTACTTGGTTCACTAAAAAATAATACTAATAACATAAACGCTTGGTGTGACGGTTTTAAAAGCATAAAGGAACCGATTAACTGCACAAAAGACATAAATTTGACCTACAGTTACTTTTAAAAGGCTTTGTTGCACAAAGATTTGAAATACAAAGCCCCCCCTAATTGAGCCAAATTTAAGGCGTAACTTGGGTAAGTGGTCGACCTAATTCCGTAAATCTGTTGAGCACTGCTCCACGTGCATGGATCTCATTCACTTGGCTATCAAAACTCCTTGCAAAGAGTTTATCTCCTAATAATTTAATGCAATGCATCTTAGTTTCAACCAAACTTCGCCGATGATAGCCTGACCATTTTTTCCATAGTGTCCGGCCTAAACGTTTAATTGTTCGAAATAATTCATTCCCTCTAGCGAGCTACTCTTTGTATCTTTCCATGGTTTCGCATTTTTTCTAGGTGGAATCACCGCATCCTCTTGCCGATCTGCAATGACCTGACGGCATTGCTTGGTGTCATAAGCTCCATCAGTATAAACAGAGTCAATCCGCTCATCTTGTGGAATCTGATTAAGTAAATCGCCAAGCACCTGTGAATCACTGACATTATTGGTTGTAAGCTGAACTGCTCGTATTTGTAGGGTTTTAGTATCTATACCAATATGAAGTTTACGCCATTGGCGACGATATTCAGGTCCATGTTTCTTGCGCTTCCATTCGCTCTCACCTCGAAACTTCATGCCTGTAGAGTCCATGAGTAAATGCAGCCCATCGCTACTTTTTTGTTAGCTGATTACAATATCAATATGCTTTTGTCTTCTACAAAGCGTGGTGTAATCTGGAGCTATCCAATTTAATCCGCAAATTTTAATCAGACTTTGCATAAAGCCAGTAACCATACGTGAAGACAGACGAAATAAGGATTTAATTATTAAGCAGCATTGGATGGCTGCGTCGGAGTAGGTTTGATTTCGCCCTTGTTTGCCTTTTGATGGCGCATACCATTGCGTAGCAGGATCAAACCAAAGGGCAATATTTCCGCGACTCATGAGTGCTCGGTTATATGCGGGCCAATTGGTTGTGCGGTAGATTTTGTGTGTAGGTTTCTTCATTTGAAAATTATATCGCTGAAAAAGCCTTTACAGATAGGTTTGTTCAACAAAGCCATTGTACTCCCTCAAAATTTTGATCTAGTAAATTTTTTAATATTCTTTTCTGCGATTTTTACTTTTTATTTATGTATATTATTAAAAGTTCCGCAGCTTCGTTAATATATCTCAGTGAAAACTCTGAACAAGTTTTTGATCTGTATGGCTTTAAAAATCCTCAAGAAATATATCTATTTACTGCACGACATGAAGATACATCAGAGAAATTAATTTTAGAGTCTATTTACGATTATCGAAAAGTTATTAAAGATGATCCTTATCCTGAGGATTATTCTGATAAGAAATGAAAAAGTCTATTTTATCTTTAATTGCATATTTTGCCCAAGATAATGATATCCAAAAATGGATTCGTAAATGTTTATTATCAACGGATCAAAGTATAATTAGGTTTGATACTATTCAACGGCTTTGTTGCATAAAGGCTTTAAAGATAGAGTTTCCCTAAGTAACTCAAATTTAAGTGACAACTTGGGTATGAGGGCGACCTAATTCTGTGAATTTGTTCAAAACTGCTACACGTGCATGAAT